>NZVJ01000033.1 GCA_002701455.1 Rhodospirillaceae bacterium | reverse complement strand
ATAAGCAGAATAGTATTACTCGCACATTTTCCAAGCGATGTGATCTTTGGAGCGTATTTGGGTATAGTTACAGCAATCTTATTAAACCGCTATTATTTTCGCCTGCCTTTATTTGAACAAAAGTAATAGAAAGTTCGTTTGAGTTTTTCGCCTCTTTCAATACTACGGGTAATATAATGAAAACAAATTCAAAAACTATTTTTATAGGTTTTTAAAATGAGCGACTTTGCATACTTGTCGATCGTAATACCCGTATTCGATGAAGAGGAAAATGTGTGTCCCTTGGCTAAAGAAATTGTTTCGGCGCTTAGCGGAATTTGCGACTATGAAATAATATTCGTGAACGACAGCAGCATAGACAATACCGACCAAGCATTGTCAAACCTCAAAAAGGAAATGCCGCAACTACGCGTAATCCACCACTTACAGCGCTCAGGACAAAGTGCCGGACTTCGAACAGGAATTTTGGCGGCCAACGGCCGTATAATCGTGACCTTAGATGGTGACGGGCAAAACGATCCAGCCGATATCCCAATACTTCTTAAAAAGTATGAAGAATGCCGCGACTCCAATCATTTAATGGTGACAGGACATAGAGTAACTAGAAAAGACTCCAGGGCAAAACGCTATGCGTCAAAAATTGCGAATGCCGTACGCAGCCGCCTTTTAAGAGATGATAATCCAGACACTGGATGCGCGTTGAAACTATTCGAGAGGGATTTATTTCTTAAATTGCCGTATTTTGATCACATTCATCGCTTTTTGCCAGCCCTCGCAAAAAGGGAGGACTGCAGAATTGTTGTAGTCCCAGTAAACCATAGACATCGAGCGCGCGGTGTTTCTAAATACGCAAACTTTGAGAGATTAATTGCTGGTGTTATTGACCTTCTGGGCGTTATGTGGCTCATACGAAGATACCCTAAAAATTTGGATAGCAAGGAATAAAATTGCATGGAACTTTTATTAGATTGGTTTTTCCCAAATGGAATAAAAACCAATGAAGCTATTCTACTTATAATCGGTTTCGTAGGACAGGGTCTTTTCAGCGCACGATTTTTAATTCAATGGGTTGTGAGTGAAAAAAAACGAGAAAGCGTTATTCCACTACCTTTTTGGTATTTTAGTCTGCTTGGAGGCATCACACTTTTCATCTATGCATTCTCTAAAAAGGACCTGGTTATAATGGTTGGGCAGGGCACGGGTATTTTTATTTACACCAGAAACCTCTATCTTATTTATAGAAAAAGAAGACTGGATTTAAAAAAGAATGTTGAGAATTGACCTATTTTTGCAAAAAACTCTGCCACGACTTTTAAATTGAGAAAAAAATTGACAGTATGTTTGAAAATTTTAACAAAAGAATATTCAATATCCCTGATGATGGATTTGGCTCTGCCTCAATAAACGCGCGTATTGGTGGTGATGGACCTCCGTTGTTACTAATTCATGGAAACCCCCTAACTCATGCATCATGGCACAAAGTAGTTCCCTATCTTGAAGAAAAATTCTCGCTTGTCTGCGTCGACCTCAGAGGTTATGGAGATTCCATAGGGCCCGAGGACGGAGGACGTGATAGCATAAATTATTCTTTTAGAGCGATGGCTATGGACCTAGTAAAAGTTATGGAAGAATTAGGACATCCTAACTTCTTTGTTGCCGGTCATAATAGAGGTGCGCGAACTGCGCACCGTATGGCCCTCGATTATAAGACAAGTGTCAAGAAATGTGCCCTAATCGATATTCTGCCCAGCCATTATATCTGGAACAACACTTCCGCTGATTGGGCTGACTCCTCGTGGCATTGGTTATTTATGATTCAACCATATGATATGCCCGAGAGGATGATGGCGGGAGTTCCTCCAGAATATTTCATAGAAAAAAAGATCGCAAAGCCGGGAAAGGGTCTTACGCCATTTTCTTCAGAAGCCTTAAAGGAATATATTCGCTGTTTTAATTGGAAAACTATCAGAGGCTCTTGTGAGGATTACAGAGCGTGTGCGACTTCGGACCTTGCAATGGATACGGAAGACTTCGAAAACAAAAATCGCATAAATTGCCCATCCTTAGTAATATGGGGAAGAGACAGCCACACTGGCAAGGTTTATGGAGACGTGCTGAAAGTTTGGAAAGATTATGTTGCGGGTGAATTGACAGGGGGTGAAATTGATTGCGGGCATTATGTCATAGAAGAATGTCCAGAAGAGACAGCTGATTGGCTACTAAAGCACTTTAGCGAATAGAAAAACCACCATCAACGGTCATTACCGTACCAGTTACAAAGTTCGCCGCGTCTGACGCTAACAAAAGCAAAATTCCATCCAAGTCCTGCACCTTACCCAAGCGGCGCTGAGGCACCGAATGTACCAACGCTTGACCCGGTGGCGATTTAAAAAAATCACTATTCATAGGTGTCTCAATATAGCCTGGCGCGATAGCATTTACCCGAATATTATATCGTGCNAACTCTAGCGCCATCGTAGCAGTTAGCTGGTTTAAACCGCCTTTTGAAGCGCAATATGTTGTTAAAGTTCCTATAGGCCGACTACCTAAAACNGACGAAATATTNATTATTGATCCGCCCTTATTTTCGACCATTCTTTTGGCAACGGCCTGCGCACAGAAAAAGCATCCTTTAAGGTTAGTATCAAGTACACTGTNGTAATCTTGTTCNAGAACNTCAAGAAATGGCTTATTGATTGCTAGGCCTGCATTGTTAACCAAAATGTCGGGTATACCCCATAATTCTTCTACTNTGGCAATACCTTGTTTGATACTCTCCTGATCTAAAACGTCCATTTCAATAACAANGGATTCCAATTTTGATGCTTCAAGCTCTTCTTTCAACGCCTCNAGTTTTTTACGCTGTCTTGCAGCAATAGCGACTTTGGCGCCATTCTTCGCCATCACCTTAGCAAATTGCTCCCCTAGCCCTTGTGAGGCACCCGTCACAATAGCAACTTTATCTTTTAAAAGGCCTAAACTAAGCAAATCTCACTCCCAGAATCTAAAAGTGTTAGGAGATTATANATTTAGATTTTCTAATAAGACNGCCATCCCCTGACCAGCTCCCATACACATACTAACGACGGCGTATCGCTGGTCCGTATCAATTAAGTGATGCATAGCNGTAAGAACCATACGAACGCCGGTCGCCCCTGGGGGATGACCTATCGAAATCCCACCGCCGTAGAGATTAGTAACAGACCTNCTAACTCCCAACTCTTTTTCCGCATGTAAGTTTACAACAGCAAAAGCCTCATTTATTTCATAGTAGTCAATATCTGAATGTTTCAAGTTTCGTTTTTCCCAAAGTGCTTTTATAGCCGGCACCGGTCCACACCCCATAATCCTTGGAGGAACGCCAACAATTGCCCAATCTACTAGTTTTGCCAGAGGTTTTACTTCTTTTGCCTCCATAGCNTCTCGATCACCAATAACCACAAANGCTGCNCCATCTGTTACGCCACTGGAATTACCAGGNGTTATTCGGCCTTCTCTACGAAATACTGGNTTCAGCTTTGCTAATTTTTCAATCGTTATTTCAGGTCTTGGAAATTCGTCATCTTCCATTAGCCGTATATTTTTACGGCCCTCAGCTACTTCTATTGGTGCTATTTGTTTAGCCAAAAAACCAGATTTCATGGCTTTTCCGGCTCTCTGTTGGCTCATTTCACCCCATTTATCCATATCTTCTCTTCGATATTGAAANTCATCGGCTAAATTTTCNCCNGTAACCCCCATNAGACCATGACCAAACGGGTCGTTATATGCCCACTCAACAGAGTCTTCGAATGGTTGGGCGCCTCTTACAGCTCCCCACCGCATCTTTTGATTTACAAATCCTCCTCGTGAGAAATTTTCGCCCCCACCTGCTAGCGCAATCTTACTATGCCCAGTCATTATTTGTTGAGCAGCAGTAATAATAGCTTGTGTTCCAGATCCACAAGCTCGGTTTACTTGCAGGGCACAGCTTTCCTCTCGCATCCCTACATTGAGCGCGGCCACTCTCCCAGTGTAGAAGCCGTCTGGGTCGACNGGTAAAACGTTACCCCAGACGAGATGGTCTAGGTCGACCGGATCAATATTGGTATCCGTTAAAGTGGCTTTTGCAGAATGCGTCGCAAGATCAGACAATGGGATATCTTTCAATGATTTTCCAAAATCCCCAAAAGGCGTCCTTTTACCTCCACCAATTACTATTTCTTGGCTCATTGTTTTAACTCCATAAAGTGGGTGGAATAAAATTAGTTTCCTATGACAAACTCTATCTGCAACTTTTTAAATGCGACTAGCTGTAAAAATTCTTTTGACACGGTCGAAAAAGATCGCTCTTCTTCCAACCATGAAAATTTATACTAGTTTTTGTAGTTGTAGGTAAACATTTTTAAGGAATTTGTCTTGGNCGCTTCATTGAAACAAATTTCTTCGCTTCTTAATGGTTTTTCNACNGAGGTGACACCAGCCTCTGCAAAAAACGTAGAGTGTTTTCGAAGCTATCTATCCCCGGGCACCTCNGTAAATGTGACCTTTCTTCCNGGTTCCAATATAGAAGATACGGTAGAAGTTTCTGTGAGATTAAAAAACGAAGGATTTAATCCCGTCCCNCATATTGTTGCTCGAAATTTCAAAAAAATCGAAGGGTTAGAACTATTTCTAGATCAATTAGTTTCAAAAGCAAATGTATTTGAAGTTCTGGTCATTGCTGGCGGCATTGCAAAACCGCTTGGTCCCTTTTCCAATAGTTTACAAATACTCAATTCGGGCTTATTGGAAAAATACTCGATAAAAAAGGTTGGCGTGGCAGGTCACCCGGAAGGGTCACCGGACATTAGTGAGGCCAATTTGGCCAGAGCAATGGGCGATAAGAATGAATGGGCTAGAAACTCAGATATGGACGTCTACATAGCAACGCAATTTTGTTTTGACGTAGCTTCGATTATTACTTGGGAAGAAAAAATACGACGGAACGGAAATAAATTACCCATACATGTTGGTATACCGGGCCCTGCAACACTAAAAACACTAATTAAGTTTGCAAAAATGTCTGGTATTGGCCCCTCGATAAGGGTACTAACCCGGCAATCAAAGAACCTCGCAAAACTAGTTTTTACGCAAGACCCCTACGACATAGTAGCGGGTATAGCAAACGCCAAGGCTGAGGACCCAAAATCTTTAATAAAACAACTTCACTTCTACCCATTTGGCGGATTAGCCAAAACANCAGCNTGGGTAAATAGTGTTTTAGATAATCAATAAACGTTGGAAAGAGAATTCTCTTAAATGACTAGGTAAGTCCTGACTAAAACGCAGTTTTTAAAAAATTTATTTGCTATTTCATGGAGGCAAATGATGACTGAAACGATACTACGCTCTGCCTTTAAAGAAGTTACAATTGGGTTCGATAAGCCATTTTGTGTCATTGGAGAACGCATTAACCCGACCGGGAGGAAACTCTTGGCCGAAGAAATGTCTAATGAAGAATTCGCACGNGTGAGAAGCGACGCTATTGCCCAAGTGAAAGCAGGAGCAATGATGCTGGATGTCAATGCTGGTATTCCTTTGACTGACGAACCGAAATTGTTGGCAACAGCTATCAAGGTCGTGCAATCTGTTACAGACGTCCCTCTCGTGATAGACAGCTCCATCATAGGTGCCTTGGAAGCGGGATTAAAAGTATATGAAGGCAGGGCCCTGGTTAATTCCGTTACAGGAGAAGAGGAAAGCCTTGAGACAGTCCTGCCGTTAGTAAAAGAGTTTGGTGCAGCAGTGGTAGCCATATCGAATGACGAAACCGGCATCTCAGAAGACCCTGACAAACGATTTGAAGTGGCAAAAAAAATTTTACAACGTGCACAAGATCATGGCCTCGGGGTAGCTGATGTAGTTGTCGACCCCTTGGTTATGCCAATTGGGGCGTTAAATCTTTCTGGAGCTTCGGCATTAAAACTTATAAGAAGACTGAGAGAAGAATTACACGTCAATACAATATGCGGAGCATCCAACGTCTCTTTTGGTCTTCCAAACAGACATAGTCTAAACGCTTCCTTTTTATCTATGGGTATTGGCGCCGGTCTAACCTCTGCCATAATGAATCCACTTCATATTGAGGAAATGGATGCTGTCAGGGGCGCCAACGTCATTGCTGGAAAAGATCCAGAGTGTCGAAATTGGATTGCAAGATATAGGGAGCCCACCGCTGGAAACAACAGTAAGTCTCTATCTCGCAAAAGAAAACGAAGACCAAAAGCAAAAGGGTTACCGGAATATGACTGATTGTGGTGGCAGGATAAATTTAGCTTCAAATGAGGCAAATAACCACGCTAATCCATTAGTGATATTTACACCTTCGGGCCGACGCGGAAACATACCACAAGGCACGACAGTTCTAGATGCCGCCCGTATGCTGAATGTAGATCTCGACTCAATTTGTGGAGGACAGGCAAAATGCGGACGATGCCAAATCTCACCCGTGTTTGGGAAATTTGCCAAGGACAACATTAACTCTGAACAAAATAACTTAAGTCCACCTAGTGCTTCAGAATTTGCGTTTGCCAAACGACGAGGCCTGAAAGAAGGGCGGCGTCTTGGTTGCAACGCACAAATATTTGGCGACGTAATAATCGAGGTCCCCGAAGAAAGTCAAATTCACAGACAAATTATAAGGAAAGAGGCAGAGCCATTCCCAATAGAATTTTCCCCTTCAACAAAATTATATTCATTTCATGTTCCCAAGCCGGAAATGGAAAAACAAAAAAGTGACTTTAAACGCCTCTGCGAAAGTCTTGTTGCACAAGAGTTTCCTGATGAGACAGATAAACTATTTAAGTGTGATCTCGGGTTAATACAAAAAATTCAGAAAGTTCTGCGAGAAGGTAATTGGGAGGTTACCGTTGCCGTGTACAAAAATGAAGAGATAATAGAGATCTGGCCCAGTGCCAAGGCTCGGGTATTCGGGCTTGCGGTAGATATCGGTTCAACAACAATTTCCGCACAGCTATGCGACCTTTCAACTGGAGAATTAGTCAAAGTATCTGGAACAATGAACCCGCAAATAAAGTTTGGCGAAGACCTCATGAGTCGCGTCTCTTACATTATGATGAACCCTGAAGGACTTTCAGACATGAGCCAGCTTGTTAGGGATGCCGTAAATTTTCTGTCCTCACAATTAACCGCTGAGATGGGCACAAGGCCCGACGATATTCTTGAGCTTGTTTTCGTTGGAAATCCAATAATGCAACACCTTTTTCTAGAAATAAACCCCAGTGAGTTGGGTGGCGCACCTTTCGCATTATCTATCGATCAAGGCATTACCATAAAAGCCGAAGAATTAGGGCTGTTCGTCAATCCGGCTGCAAAAGCTTATTTTTTGCCATGCATTGCGGGTCACGTAGGTGCTGATACAGCGGCTGTCGTCTTAAGTCACAATCCCTTTCTCTCGCAGGAAATGACTTTGATAGTCGATATAGGGACTAATGCTGAAATCGTACTTGGAAATGAGCAAGGTGTGAGCGCGTGCTCCAGTCCGACCGGCCCTGCATTTGAAGGAGCACAAATTTCGTCCGGACAACGCGCCTCCGTGGGAGCTATAGAACGGGTTCGGCTTAATCACGAAACCTTTGAACCGATATTTAAAGTAATAGGGAATGAAAATTGGTCGAATGAACCAGAATACCAAAAAACTGGAAATAACCTGAAAATTTCAGGCATTTGCGGTTCAGGAATTATAGAAGTTATTGGCGAGATGTTCATGGCAGGTATTATCAATAAAGATGGGGTGATAAACGGCCAGCTTGCTGAAAAATCAGAGCGCATCTTTCAGGATGGCAGAACATTCTCTTATCGACTGTACAATAATATAACAGTAACACAGAACGACGTTAGGGCCATACAATTAGCCAAAGCTGCACTTTATGCTAGCTGCCAACTTGTAATGGATAAAATAAACGTCCCGAGAGTTGACAAGATTTTGCTAGCTGGCGCTTTCGGAGCTTATATTGATCCCAAGTATGCATTGATACTGGGCATGCTTCCTGATTGCGAACTTTCAAAAATAGAATCTGTGGGAAATGCGGCAGGAACAGGTGCTAGAATTGCTCTGTTAGACCAGAAGTCTCGAAGCGAAGTTGAAAATTTAGTTCAAAAAATAAAAAAAATCGAAACTGCGGTTGAACCTAACTTTCAGAACTACTTTGTCGAGGCTATGGCTATCCCGCATAAAACAGCACCCTACAACGAACTTCGTAAAGCTATTTCATTGCCAACAGCTGAAACTACCTTCGGGACTACCCATTCAGAATTTAAACGACGCCGACAAAGAAAACGCCGCAAGGATTAGAGAGATTATTTTTAGATACAATAAACCGTTTTAATTATTTTTCTCGGAAAAGTTTTACACTTTGCGAAGTTCTTGAAAAAACGATTCTAGCAATTGCCTTGATTCTGTCTCGTGAAATCCCCCTATTATTTCGGGTCGATGATTGCACGTATCTTTATCAAATATCCGGCCGCCGTGTTCAACACCACCTCCCTTTGGATCATAAGCCCCGAAAATTAATTTTTTGAATTTTGATAGAGAAATAGCCTGAGCACACATTGCACAGGGTTCTAGAGTTACAAATATAGTGCACCCTGAGAGTGCTTTGGTCTTTAGTACTGAAGTTGCTTCTTTTATAGCAAGCATCTCTGCATGTGCTGTCGGATCTAAAAGTTGCTCTACCCGATTATGCGCGGAGCTTATTATATTGCCCGTCTTGTCGTCTGTTATTACAGCACCGACAGGCACTTCACCAACGGCGGCACCTTTTNNAGCCTCTAATAACGCAATTTTCATCGGGTTTTTCATTTTTTGTCTAGCTCCAGACCCTGAAATTCTAANTTTTNNNGCTGTTGCACATCTCCCTTTAAGAGCGTAAGTCCAACTAAAAATCTCTCCGCTTGCCAGGATGGGATCACGTATGTCCACTTATTTAATTCACTATAAATTTTTTTTTCTAAAGAAACTTGAGTTAGTTTTTCTCTAGTATCGTCCTCTTCCGCTGACAGCTNTANAATTTTTTGCTTATGGCTTTCAAATAACTGGCCAGATATTTTTTGCCCAGAAAACGTTTCAACTTCAAATTTTAAAACAGGTATCCTTTTCTTCGCGAGATTTCGCGGCCAGACGTCAAGAAAACTCAATTTAGATAGNCATTTTGAAAGCTCTTTAGATATTTCCTTATCTAGATATCCGACACCCAATCGGTTTTGATAAATAAAAGCACTTTTGTACTCTGGCCTATCTACAATCGCCATATTCCCTGGTTCTAACCATAGTTTTATTTGCTTTATTTCCGTTGGCCCAAAATTTGTAATGCGTGTATCTAACCAAGATACCAGATTATTTGGTATTTCAATNTTTCCACTTGCAAGCCATGCTTGCTGTTTTTTTGGATGTCGAATAAAGGTCCCTTCAGCAATACCAATATTATTCCGTCTAAATTGTGCNCCTAATATGCTTTCAGCCAAAACCTCACCATTGGCTCCCTCTAGCCTTACAAGNACCGAGTTTGCANCTGGTTGGTAGGGNGATTCCACGCCAATTTGATTATATCTAGAAGCCATTTTGGTTTTTGCTTCAATCTTTCGCATGTCTGCTAGTTGGCTAATGACCTTTTTTAATAAAACCGAGGAGGCTGGATATCCAAACTTATTTTCTGAAACCCAAACGAAGTCTCCTTGTTGTTTGAATTTTAGTCTACGCTCCCCTGCCTCTATAGATAACAACTTAGCGTTCTCTGGCGCAGCATGGAGCAAAGGGAAGACTAGATTCCCATTACCTAATACATAGAGATAATCTTTCGAGCTNCTGATAGAGTAGAATGCAGCGCCGCCTGAAAAAACGGCCATTAAAACCANAATTAATGAAGAGCCTCTCTTCATTAATTCCTCCTAGCAACTTNATGTAATTTAACCACTCTGACAATATTTACACTAAAAATTAGTAACACAAGTAAGATCGGCACTAGCCAAATATTATAAAAAATAATTTTTTCCTTTAACGCTGTAATATTTTCTTTTGCGGAAAATTGAATAGCTCGTAGTTCTTTTCTGGCATCAATCATTTCATTGCGNGTTCGTTCCAGCTCGATTTGTTCATCNTTACTGTAGACAACTCCCTGCTTCATTTCTTTTTTTTGTATTTTTTTAATTAGTTGTCTTCCGTCTTCAATTCTTTCTAGCAGTTTATTTTCTTCTTTTCGGTATTTTACCTCTGCTTCCTGTTCCAATTTCTCTAATAAACCAAAACGCCTCTGCAAAGTCCCTTTACCACGGAGCCCCATCATAGAGGATGTGCCAACTAGTTGCTCCAGCATATTTACAACAAGGTCNCCATTNTTTGAAAAAGGAACCTTTAATAATTTNCCCCCTAAGTTTTTATCTTCAAGCCACACCTCATCTGACAGAAAGTCTGCGTCCGAAACTATGATAACAGCAGAAGGCTCTATCCCGGTGNTTAGATGAGGCGAATCACTTTCCACATTAGAATGCATTTTTGGCGGACCAGCAGGGAANGCACTTTTAAAAGTGCCATATAACCTTCCCGTTAATATCTTTTTGTCTTTTTCCTGTTTAAAGTTTGATAAAATTTCAGGGGGGTTGGGAGCATATTCGATCCTTGCTACATCTATAAATCCAGATGCTTTGCCAGCTAATAGTATTGGCNGAAATTTCAAAGACTGCTTACGGGAGTATTTGATGTGGCCCGCTGAACGAAANCTGACCCTCGATANACCGTTGGTAACAACCTCATCACTCACCATTCCACTCACGTTTACGTCGAACCAAACTGGATACTTTGTTGTCAGTATNCTCCCATTTCGAGTCATTTGCACTTTGACCGCTCCATCTAAATCACCTACAACGGTCCTCTTTGGAATTTCGATTCCCCAAGCAGTAAGCAATTCAGCTANGGCATCAAGGGCACGCGGTCTTGGAGCCGGANGTTGACCTCCTTGTGAAACATTAAGTGCCTCGTTGAAGGGGTCCAGGAAAGCTAATACGCGTCCTCCCCTTAAAATAAATTGGTCGATGGCATAAAGTGTAGTCTGTGATATTTCTCCGGGCTCCATAAGAACGACCACATCTATTTCACTGCTAAACCGTTTTATGTCCCCAAATAAAATCTGCACCGCAAAGAAACGTTCTATCGTGTCTAATATAGTCCAAGGTGGCACTTGCTGCGTTTTATCNCCCGAGACAGGTAGATCGCCATAAATAGCGATGGTTCGCTTTTTTGTATTAACCAAATCGAAAATTAACCTTGTAAGTTCATACTCAAGCAAATTATTTTTCTCTGGAGCAAAGTGCGGTATCGTATAATGCCCGCTCGTACTGTTACGTCCCGTTAAACCAAAAAAGATCTGGCTATCCCCAACCACATCGGGGACTGCATGTATGCCGTCAGAAACAGCCTGATCTTCCTCTGGCGAGAATGGTTTCGGATTGATCCGTTCAATAATCAGATTTGAGTTAGAGGCCAGCCTATAACTTTCTAGCAGGCCCTCTAACCTAAGAAGCAAACTAATGTAATCAGGGCCTAAAAGGTTTAGATTTTCCGATACATAAAAACGCAATCGGATAGGTTCTTTAATACTNCTCNAAACTTCCGTTGTAGCNTTAGAAATAGAAAAAATTTTATCTTCGGTCAAATCAAATTTTACGTTATTGAAAAAACTACTTCCCCATATGTTCAAGGANACGAACAAGATGATGTATAAAAAAATATTCGAATATCTAATGAATTTATATTTTGTTGAATGCGAGCCCATCACCCTAAAAACTAGGCCTTTTTAATGTCAATTATTAAACTGTTAATTAAAAGGCCTGCTATAATAAGTGAAACAAAATATAGAAAGTTCCGGAAATCNATAACACCATTCGAAATCGCATCAAAATTTGACATCATACTTAATTGGCTCACAGTACTAGTTAGCCATTGTGGAGCCCAGTCTTTGAAANCTCCTTGTACTAGATCAACACCAGTCATCATAAATAAAAAACACATCGTTACCGCAATTACAAATGCGACAGCTTGGTTGCTTGTCATGGCAGACGCGCACGCACTCAATGTCAAAAANCCTCCTGCCATCAGCCAACTAGCAATATAAGTTGCTAATATAACCCCATTATCGGGATTACCCACAAAGTTTACAGTGATCCATAGGGGAAAAGTTAAAATTAGAACAATGCCCGAGTAAATCCAGGCTGCAAGGAATTTTCCGATTACAGCCTCTGTTACNTTTAAAGGTAATGAAATAAGAAATTCCAGGGTTCCCAACTTGTTTTCTTCTGCCCACAGTCTCATTCCTAGGGCTGGCATCAGCAAGAGATGAAGCCATGGGTGAAATTGGAAGAACGCCCTAAGGTCGGCCACACCACGATCAAAGAAATGTCCNAAGTAAAATGTAAGACCTGCTGAAATAGCAACAAAAACAGCTGCTAAGATGTATCCTAATGATGAACAGAAGTAACTAACAAGCTCTCTAACAGTTATTATCACAACATTGCGCATGATTATTTAACGTCCAAANGTATTATCAACTCTTATTTTTACCGTCGCAAAGTGGAGATCAAGGCAATCATCTTTTTGAGTTAATGGTGGAGCCAGACGGAATCGAACCGACGACCTCTACAATGCCATTGTAGCGCTCTCCCAACTGAGCTATGGCCCCACAAAAAAAACGCAAAAATTTATTGTTTCAAAGCTCTAAAGATCCAAGTATCAACCAATATTACACTCATTAATCATTATCAATTAACTCCTCATTAGGGTCTTCATCTGAGATCAACGGATCATCCTCCACCACATCAACATCGTCATCATCATCAGGCAAGATGACATCGTCGTTGTCGTCCTCTAGTTCAACTTCAGCAATGTCATTTTCATCACTTGCATCAGCATCGTCGTTCTCAATTTTAACTTCCTCTTCCNCNATTGTGGGAAGCCGTGTTTTTCGACTTTTTAATATTGACTCTGGGTCGTACTCGGCTCCACACTTTGGACATATAATAGGATCATTGAGCAAATCGTAGAAAATTCCCCCACACGCCTGACAGGTTCTTTTCACGCCCCGTTCTTTAATCGCCAAATCAAATCCTCCGCAAGATAATTTCTAAACTGCATCGNGCGCCGGGATAACGATATTCCTCGGCATTGTCAAAGTGAAAACTAATATTTTTTTGTTTTATCTGACGAACTTTTGAAAATTTTTTGCCAGACAGACTGCCATCTTTATGTTAGAGAGCCGATAAAATTTATATTGAAGGTCGTTCTACATCGAAATGTGATTTCATGCTAGTATTAGATTATTGAANATAGGAGTTTTTTTGTGGCCAATATTATTGCTAATCACTCCAACAATTTAACCGGGTCAATTAACATAGCAGGGGATAAGTCCATCTCCCATCGTTCTATAATACTCGGTGCGTTGAGTATCGGGGAAACGACGGTCGAAGGGCTTTTAGAGAGCCAAGATATCTTAGCAACAGTATCCGCNATGCGAGCTTTTGGCGCTGAAATTGAAAAAANAGCCGAAGACAAATGGCATATTCACGGGCTTGGAGTTGGTGGTCTAGACGAGCCCGACCGAGTACTTGATCTGGGTAACTCTGGAACAGGGGTTCGGTTACTACTTGGAGTAGCTGCCAGCAATCCAATCACTGCTTTTTTTAGTGGAGATGAATCTCTTTCGCGACGTCCTATGGCAAGAGTGTTAAATCCCTTAGAAATGATGGGAGCAAATTTTGTTGCAAGGTCGGGAGATCTTCTTCCACTAGTATGTAAAGGACCTCAAACACTTAAACCTATTGAATACACACTCCCCGTAGCTTCAGCTCAAGTNAAATCCGCAATCTTACTTGCGGGTCTCAACGCGCCAGGCAAAACGATTATAAGAGAACCCANCCCAACACGCGATCATACCGAAAGAATGCTCAAACAATTTGGCGCAAATATAATTGTGGAAGCTAATGATAAATTCGAGAAGACTATCACGCTAAAGGGAGAAATCGAGCTGATGGGGCAAAATATAGTTGTCCCTGGTGATCCATCGTCAGCATCGTTTCCATTGGTTGCAGCCATTTTGACCCAGGGTTCCCNCATTGAAATTAAAAATGTAGGNATTAATCCTTTACGTTTCGGACTCTTTGAAATTTTGAATGAAATGGGAGCGAAAACTGAGTTAATAAAAAAATACAACGGAGTTGGTGAGCCAATCGCTGATATAAAAGTAGAATCCAGTGAACTTAAAGGAGTTACAGTACCTGCTAGCATNGCTCCCAGGATGATAGACGAATATCCAATTCTAGCAGTTGCTGCTGCCTTTGCTTCAGGGAAAACGACAATGCTTGGGCTACAAGAGCTTCGAGTAAAGGAGAGTGACCGGTTAAGTGCAATNGCGAATGGCCTTAAATCATGCGGTGTAAAAGTAGAAGAGTCTTCCGACACTTTAACTGTACATGGAACCGGTGGTGACATTAAAGGNGGCACTCTAATTCGAACCGAACTAGATCATAGAATAGCGATGTCGTTTTTGATCATGGGTTTAGCTACCAGAAATCCAATTACGATTGATAACGGCGCAACAATTGATACAAGTTTTCCTGATTTCTTTGAAATAATGAAGTCCTTGGGAGCGAACCTAAGTTTAAGTGACAAAACGAAGGACTGATAGATTTGATAATAGCNATAGATGGACCCGCTGCATCTGGAAAGGGAACTATTGCCAGGAAACTGGCAAAACATTTCAATTTAGGTTATCTGGATACTGGGATCCTATATCGCGCAGTAGCTTTGCAAATGCTGCAAGGAGGCATTAATATCGACGACCCAAAATGTGCTGAGAAGATCGCTCGTGAGTTTACTGTATCTTTTATTGATAAGAAAAATATAAGNACTGAAGCAGTTTCTGTTTTGGCGTCTAAAATTGCTGCTTTTCCTGGAGTACGTCATGAACTGCTTCATTATCAAAAAAGCTTTGCAAAAAACCCTGGACCAGATAAATATGGTGCCATTTTAGATGGGCGGGATATCGGAACAATTGTCTGCCCGAATGCCGATTTTAAAATATTTATCACCGCCGATTTGAAAATAAGAGCAAAAAGACGTTGGAAACAGTTGCTTCAAAGTGATCAGACCGTTATATACTCTGATATTCTTGAAGAATTGCGTTCTCGGGACGAGCGCGATAGATGTAGAGAAGAGGCTCCGTTGGTGCCTGCAGCAGGGTCAATGTTAATTGATACTTCCGACATGACCATTGACGTAGCATTTGACGTGGCTAAAAATGCAATTTTGTCCCAAAATATTTGAACCGTTGGTTGTCTAATAGTGCAACCAGCAATTGCAACCAAAGGTGGCGAAGTTAGTTAGGAAGACACAACTTCGTATTTGACCGGCCAGAAAACGGCCTAAACATGATAGTTTAACAGCTATGATGTGACGGCGGTCAAATCACTAAACCCTATTTTTACGGCGCAGGACTTTGCCGTAAACAGATCTTCCAAGGAGTTAATATGACTGACGTAGCATTGAGCAAAAGTGCTCTGGACGAGTTTGAGACTTTATTGAGTGAGTCATTCGGAAACGACGTAAGTATCGAAGGAAGCGTGGTTAAGGGCACTATCATCTCAATAGAGGGAGACAGTGCGCTAATTGATGTGGGACTTAAGTCCGAAGGGCGCGTTGCACTTAGAGAATTCACATCTCCTGGCCAAGAACATGGTCTTAAAGCGGGCGACCTGGTGGAAGTCTACGTCGAAAGAATGGAAGACCGCAACGGCGAGGCCATGTTGAGTCGAGAGAAAGCAAGGCGAGAAGAAGCCTGGGTGGTCCTTGAGCGGGCATTTGAAGCGCAAGAACGAGTTGATGGTACAATCTTCGGTCGAGTTAAAGGAGGTTTTACAGTCGATTTAGCTGGCGCAACAGCATTCCTACCTGGTAGTCAGGTAGATATCCGACCAGTTAAAGACATTGGTCACTTGCTAGGTGTCTCTCAGCCGTTTCTAATTTTGAAAATGGACCGCAGGCGAGGAAATATTGTTGTCTCTAGAAGGGCCGTATTAGAGGAAAGCCGTACCGAAGCTCGTTCGGAACTAGTGGCTAATTTGCAAGAGGGGCAAACACTCCAAGGTGTGGTGAAAAACATTACAGACTATGGGGCATTTGTGGATCTCGGCGGAGTCGACGGGCTTCTTCACGTTACAGATATAGCCTGGCGCAGAATTAATCACCCAAGCGAGGCACTCACTATTGGTCAATCGGTGGATGTCCAAGTTATTCGATTTAATGCCGAAACTCAGAGAATTTCTCTTGGTATGAAACAACTCGAGGATGACCCTTGGGGCACTGTGGATACAAAATACCCAATCGAGTCGCGGTTCAGTGGCAGGGTCACAAATATCACCGATTATGGCGCATTTGTCGAACTAGAGCCTGGGATTGAAGGTCTTGTTCATGTATCTGAGATGAGTTGGACTAAGAAAAATGTTCACCCCGGGAAAATTGTTTCTACTAGTCAAGAGGTAGAAGTTGTTGTTCTGGACGTGGATGCATCGAAAAGGCGTATTTCACTGGGATTGAAGCAATGCTTACCAAATCCATGGGATGAATTTTTGAAAAACCATCCAGTGGGTTCCGAAATAGAAGGTGAAATTAAGAATATTACTGAATTTGGCTTGTTCATAGGTCTTGCCGGCGAAATAGATGGAATGGCACACTTTTCAGACCTTGACTGGGAACGTCCTGGCGAAGAAGCTATCAATGACTATACAAAAGGCGAAAACGTCAAGGCAAAAGTTCTAGATATTGATCCGGAAAAAGAAAGAATTTCCCTAGGCATCAAACAACTCACAGAGGACCCGTTTACTACCGGCGCCGCAACAATTCGAAAGGGCATCATAGTGACAACTACAGTTACCAAATTATTGGAGACTGGTATTGAAGTGACCGTAGGCGAAAGCATGGCTGGATTCATCAGAAAGTCTGAATTGTCACGAGATAGATCTGAACAGCGATCTGACCGCTTCGCAGTTGGGGAAAAGGTGGACGCAAAGGTAACTCAAATCGATCAAAAAAACCGCAAGGTTACATTATCTATTAAGGCTAGAGAAATCGAAGAAGAAAAGAAAGCTATGCAAGAATATGGGTCTTCAGATAGTGGAGCTAGTCTCGGGGATATACTCGGCGCGGCATTGCGACAAAAAGAAGAAGATCAAAGCGCTGAAGACTGATAGTGATAGTTGGGTCGCTCACAGTTGTAATGGATTTTCTGGATTTCTAAAATCCCATATATGAGGGTGAGCCTTGAAAACGGTTATACAGGTGTCAACTTCCTTTCTCTGACCGAACAACTTTTCAATAGCTTGGTTATAGAGTATTTTAAAATATTGTATTAATATAATGTGTGTAACAATTTAGATTAGGTGTTGGCGAAATGACAAAGTCAGAGCTTATTTTGAAGTTATCGGAGGCTAATCCGCACCTTTATCAGAGAGATATTGAAACGCTTGTAGCCACAATATTTGAAGAAATTTCATATTCTTTGGAACGTGGNAACCGCGTGGAGCTTAGGGGATTTGGTGCCTTTGCGACCAAAAAGCGGGGCGCGAGAACAGGAAGAAATCCAAGAACAGGCGATTCAGTCTCAGTGACCGANAAATACGTTCCCTATTTCAAAACTGGGAAACAACTGAGAGAGAAGCTAAATCCTTAATATCATAAGGAATCGGAGCTGCAAGTGAATCAGTTTTTTACTAAAGAATTTGGTGTTTTCTTGGAGAGCTAAAAAAAATTCCAGCTATCAAAATCTATCGATGGAAGCGACCCTGCTTGTAAACACAAATTTATAATTACTCGGGTTTTAATAATTTACTACCATAAAACTAGGAATTGCGATGCTATCGAGTGTAGGCGTTCTTATAAAACTGCTTAAATTTTCTCTTGTTACTGCACTTTCAATTGCTGTTGTACTTTTTGCAATATCAAATAAACACGCAATCTTAGTGGCTTTGTGGCCTTTCAACCTTTCTGTGGAGGTACCGGTTTATCTATTATGCCTTGGGATATTAGCGNCTGGTTTTATACTAGGATCTCTTTTTTCATGGCTAAAAAATCTACCAAGAAATTATAGGGAAAGGCAGACCTTAAAACAATTTGAACAATTAGATGAAAGAGTAAAACAATTGGGGAAGGACGACCAAGAAAAACAAACCAACATTGTTAAATCCGCAAGCAATACCGTGACGAACGATGCGTAATAATTTAGCTGTAAAGATTTGTGGGATAAATTCTCAATCTACTATAGATACTGCNCTATCAAATGGTGTTGATTACCTCGGCTTTGTATTTTTCCCACCTTCGCCCAGGTATTTGACACCAAGAATGGTAGCGACGCTACTCAAAAACCGGCCAGCAGATGTTAATATTGTCGCTGTTGTTGTGGATCCATCAGATGAATTACTCGAAGAAATAATTGATCTTGTGGCCCCTGACATTGTTCAATTACATGGTTCGGAAACAGCAGAGGACATTCTAAACATCAAACGTCGCTTTAATACAAAGATAATGAAAGCCATTAAAATCTCGCAACGTAAAGATTTCGAGCAAATATCAAAATTCGAAGAAGTTGCTGACTNTTTACTTTTTGATGCGGCGAAGCCAACAAATCAAACTGATGCACTTCCTGGTGGAAATGGAATATCGTTCAACTGGAACTGGCTTAAAAATACCCCAATTAAAACACCATGGTTTTTGTCTGGTGGATTAAATATAAATAATATCAATGAAGCCCTTCAAATTACAGGAGCGACAGCAATCGATGTTTCGTCAGGGGTTGAAGAAAAAGCAGGAAAAAAAAATAATCAAAAAATAATTGAATTAATGGCAATGGTNAGAACATTATAAGAATATTTTAATGNTCAATTTTTTGCTAAATTTTTTATGATAAAAAATTTCCTTAGTTTAACTTAGGGGTTTGGATGTCTTACAAAGTAGTTGCAAACACGTTNCGAGATGGTCCCGATGAAAATGGCCATTTTGGAATTTTTGGCGGTCAATACGTAGCTGAAACACTTATGCCTCTGATAATAGANGTCGAAGACGCTTGGCAGACAGCTAAAAACGATCCAAGTTTTTGGAGTGAATTAGAATACTACAAAGAGCACTATATAGGACGGCCTAGTCCTCTTTACCTTGCCAGTAGACTCACAGAACATTTCAATGGCGCAAAACTTTATTTTAAACGCGACGAGCTGAACCATACTGGTGCGCATAAAATAAACAATGTCATGGGGCAAGCTCTCGTAGCGCGTCGTATGGGTAAAACAAAAATTATTGCGGAAACAGGAGCAGGNCAACATGGTGTGGCAACGGCAACAGCTTGTGCATTGTTCAACCTAGAATGTGAAGTTTTCATGGGTGCGGAAGATGTTAAGCGTCAAAAACCAAATGTCGACCGGATGCGATTATTAGGGGCAAAAATTCACTCCGTGACCTCTGGGTCCTCAACCTTGAAAGATGCAATGAATGAGGCACTAAGATACTGGGTGTCCAAAGCAGAAACACATTTCTACATAATTGGTACAGTCGCTGGNCCCCATCCCTATCCAGAGATGGTAAGGGATTTTCAGTGTGTAATAGGCGAAGAGACAAAAGAGCAGATTATGGCGGTAGAGGGCAAATTGCCCGATACATTAGTTGCGTGTATTGGGGGTGGTTCAAATGCGATTGGCCTATTTCATCCCTTTCTCGACGATGACGTTAAAATAATAGGGGTGGAAGCAGCGGGACATGGCGTAGAATCTGGACTGCATGCGGCTTCTTTGACGGGAGGACGCCCTGGTATCCTTCATGGAAACCGGACTTATCTATTACAGAACGAAGACGGGCAAATTACCGAAGCTCATTCAATTTCAGCTGGCCTGGATTACCCCGGGATAGGGCCAGAACACTCGTGGCTTTTTGAAAATGGTCGTGTTGATTATGTTTGCGCCACAGACGAAGAAGCACTTGAAGCTTTTGCCCTATGCTCNCGACTTGAGGGAATAATACCAGCATTNGAACCAAGTCACGCCTTAGCTTATATCAGCACTATAATAGGGGCGTTACCGAGAGAACACATTATTATCATGAATATGTGTGGAAGGGGCGATAAAGACTTGGAGGCCGTTTTACCACTGCTAGAAAAAATGAGAAAGCTGTGACTAAATACAATAGTAATCGCCTTAATTCCCTTTTCAGTAAGTTGGAATCAATAAATGCATCCGGGCTAGGTATTTTTATTACGGCAGGTGACCCTGATTTTGCAACCTCTCTAGAAATAATGAAGGGTTTACCCGAAGCAGGGGCCGATATGATAGAATTTGGCATGCCATTTTCTGATCCGATGGCAGATGGACCGGCAATACAGGCGTCTAGCAAAAGAGCATTAGAGTCTGGGGCTTCTCTAAAGAAAACGCTAGAGATGGTAAAACTATTTCGTAAAGACGATAGCTCTACACCAGTTATTTTGATGGGTTACTACAATCCAATATATAGCTTTGGTGTCTGCAATTTTTTAGAGGAAGCTATAGAGGCTGGAGCTGACGGCCTCATCGTAGTTGACCTGCCTCCTGAGGAAGATAACGAACTCTGTATACCGGCGCAAAGATGTAACTTACCCTTTATCCGTCTAACAGCACCCACAACAACAACAAAACGTTTAAAAACAGTGCTGCAAAACGCCAGTGGTTTTATTTATTACGTTTCTATCACAGGTATTACTGGCACTAAAGATGTTCCCGTCGACCTAGTAACACGTGCCGTCAAAAACCTTAAAGAAAAATCGAAACTGCCTATCGCGGTTGGATTTGGTATAAAAACGCGGAAACATGTGGAACAAATCACCAATGTAGCCGACGCAGCTATAATTGGCTCAGAAGTTGTAAATACTATTTCAAATAGCCTTGATGCAGATGGAAAGGCACAACCCAAAACAGTCCAAACCACTCTTTCATTAGTCAGAAANCTGGCTNCGGGAGTAAGAGGAAAACAGAATTTATAAATTTAAGGATAACGAAATAATCTCATGAACTGGATTACTAATTCTGTTTTGCCAAAAATTAAAGCACTCGTGCAGCCTAAGGAAGTACCTGAAAATTTTTGGGTAAAATGCAAAGGATGCGACGAAATGCTTTTCCACCGCCAACTTGAGGAAAATCTTCAAGTCTGCCCGCGATGTGACTATCACATGCCATTTGCCTGTAAAGACAGGTTAAGCGCCTTGTTTGACGATGGTGTCTATGATGAAGTCGCACTGCAAGACGAGCCAACTAACGACCCGCTAAAGTTTAGAGATAAACGCAAATATCTAGATCGCCTTAGAGAAGCTAGAAATAAGACTGGGCTCCAAGATGCTATATCCTTAGCGTGCGGCAAGTTAAATGGATTAGAAATTATCGTCGCCGTATTTTCTTTTGAGTTTATGGGGGGATCAATGGGCTCTGCTGTTGGCAACGCTATAATCCAATCTGCAGAGTTGGCTATAGAAAAAAAAGTGCCACTCGTTATCTTCCCATCCTCAGGCGGCGCAAGAATGCAAGAAGGAATTCTTTCTTTAATGCAATTACCAAGGACAATAATTGCTACTCGAATGATTAAGGAAGCGAAACTTCCTTTTATTGTTGTTCTCACAAACCCTACTACGGGAGGAGTAACAGCTTCTTTCGCTATGCTTGGAGATATTCATATTGCGGAACCGGGTGCAATTATTGGTTTTGCCGGAAAACGTGTAATAGAGGAAACCATTCACGAGAAGCTTCCAGAAGATTTCCAAAGTGCCGAGTACTTGCGAGATCACGGCATGATCGATTTGATTGCCAGGAGACACGAGCTTCCTCAAACGCTTTCGACATTACTGTGCCTACTTATGAATAAGCCTGTAAAAGCAACTTCCTTAAATGGGAAATAATATTGAATGACAATTGATAGGATACTGGAGCGACTTTTAAGGCTTCATCCGAAGCTAATCGACCTATCCCTCACAAGGCTCAAAAAACTNATGAACCGGCTGGGAAACCCAGAAAAAAAATTACCTCCTGTTATTCACGTTGCCGGTACAAATGGAAAAGGTTCAACCATAGCCACCCTAGCTGCCATTTATAAGGGCGCCGGTTATAGTGTTCATATGTACACATCACCTCACTTAGTTAATTTTACTGAACGAATAGTAATCTCCGGAAGTGAGATCTCTGAGAATTATCTAGAACAAACCTTATTCGAATGTGAAAATGCAAATAAAGGCGAAAATATAACTTTTTTTGAAATAACTACTGCTGCTGCAATGTTAGCATTTTCACGCCATCCAGCCGATTTATTACTATTAGAAGTTGGACTTGGCGGTCGTTTCGATGCCACAAATATTATCAAGAGCCCACTACTTTCTATCATTACCCCTATTTCCATGGACCATCAGGATTTTCTTGGAGAAACAATTGGTGAAATAGCCTTTGAAAAGGCTGGGATATTAAAACCATCTGTTCCAGCTATTATAGGACCACAGACACGCGAGGCACTANATGTAATAAAAAATCGTGCAAGAGATTCCNGGTCTCCTATTTCTGTTTTTGGGGAAGACTGGAAAATCNCTAGGCAAGATAATGAATTAAATTTTGAGATAGNCTCAAGAAGNAATATTNNTACTCAACCNAGTCTATTGGGTGANCACCAACTAGAAAATACTGGCTGTGCGCTGGCTGCTGCTATCCTACTGAAGGAGCAATTTCCCGTAACTGAAAAAGAACTAAACATGGGCCTTAGTAATATCAAATGGCCTGCGCGACTACAAAAGTTGACCGAGGGTCGTCTTGTGGACATGTTAGCCGAAGATATTGAACTTTGGGTAGATGGAGGACACAACCCAGGCGCAGCTAAAGCTATTTCTGCGACCTTAAAAAACTGGAAAGTTGCTGCTCCTAAACTATCTATTCACATGGTTTTTGGAGCACTAAACAATCGTAGCCCACAGGATTTTCTGAAATATTTTACCAATATAGTGGAAACAGTTAGAACCGTTGGTATTCCAGGCGAGAAAAATTCCTTTTCTGCATTAGAAACAATGGCCGCAGCAGTGGATTGTGGATTAAATGCATTTCCAGCACGCGACATTCGTACAGCATTAGCCGACATCGTTAATAACTCCAATGGAAACCGCATCATACTGGTTTGTGGTTCACTCTATCTGGCTGGCGCAGTTCTGAGCAAAAATGGGTGTTTGAAGCGCAAAGCTTAAGCCATCTATATGGATTGCAGAACATAAAAAGGGAACTTTAACCTTCTAATGCCTCGCCTACCCACTCTGACAATTTGTGAGGGGGTAACGCACCAATTTTTGTAGCTATAACTTCTCCAGCTTGAAAAATAATTAGTGTTGGAATTCCCCGAACGTTATAAGTCGATGGTGTCTGGGGGTTATCGTCGATATTCACTTTGGCCACAGTTAATTTGTCTTCCATTGTCTCTGCTAAACTTTCAAGAGCTGGAGCTATAGCTTTGCACGGACCGCACCATTCTGCCCAGAAGTCGACAAGGACAGGTTTATCCGCGCCTAACACATCGGATTGGAAACTTTCATCTGTAACCTGTAATATTGCCATGGTAACCTTCCACTCTTTAGTTTTTTACCTAGTCCTGAGATTTTATCTAGCTTGCCGCTAAGATTATCATGAAGCATGATTTTTTGAAATTTAAATTAAAATAATTTTAACCTTTACTTAAATAAGAATCTGGAAACTGGATAATTTTAGGTCCTTCCGTCCAAATCAGCATTGAGCGAATTAAATGNTTAGGATAAATATTTTTAATTAGTTCATAATAAATGGACATTTGCTCCTTGTAAGCTTGGGGAATATCGTCAAAATTAGCTGGCGGTCGCTTATTGGTTTTAAAATCCGCAATAATAATTTCTTTCTTCGAAACAATTAAACGGTCCACCCTTCCCATTATTTCTACCTCTCTTCCATTCTTATTTAATGTGCCATTTAAAGGCGCCTCTACGAACGCATTTCTTGAAAAAATTTCATGAAGGCAAGGAGAGTTTATTACATTCAATGCGGTTATTATATGCTCATCCTGTTTTTCTATGCCGATGTCGGAGTGTTCTTTATGCAAATATTTTCTGGCTACACTCCATTGCTTTTCTTTCGGATAATTAGGCAATATTTGCAAGAGGGAATGGATAACTCGTCCTCTTGCAAATTTATCTGATTTTTCATGAGTGAATATAGATTGATTATTTGCTTTTTTGCTTGAGTCAGACGGTATCAGGCGCTCTGTCTCAAAAGTTGTTCCTCTTGGTGCTNTCAAAGCCCATTCAGGTAATTTTTTAATCTTTTTCTTTCTTTTGGGCCCGCTTTCCATTTTATCGGGTGACAACGTCTGCTCAGCAAAGATTCTTAATACACCGTTTTTGTCTTGAGCTATTGGCTTTAGCCGATTTTTAATTTTTCCATACCAGGTGGACTCTTCATCNCTNGGGAGNGTGCCCCAGCCTCCTATATAAAGACGGTCTTCCGCCCGTGTCATTGCCACATAAAGAAGTCGAAAGTACTCTTTTTTTCTAATCTCTGATTCAACTTCTCGTAAATCCTTAATTATTTGAGGGCTCGNTTGTAGACTGGGTGACCAAAGTGGCAATTCTTGGTTATTACCTCTTTCAGCCCAAACAACTTTTGGGGATTGATTTGGCTTACTAATTGTATCTGGCATAAAGACAATTGGCGCCTGAAGTCCTTTAGCCCCATGGACTGTCAAAATACGAACTTTGTTAGAACCCCCGGATNCCAGATCGCGCTTAATTTCGAAATCACTATTTGTTANCCAGTCCAAAAAACCTTGCAGTGTCGGTATATGTGTACGGTCATACTCAAGAATCTGAGTTAAAAACTGATCAATTGGGTCGCTTGCTTCTTCCCCTATTCGTTCTATAAGTTTCCTGCGCCCTCCCGTACTTAATAGCTCGGAGAAAAGCTCAAAGGTTGATAACTGGTTAGCTCTTCCTAGCCAATATTTCAGGCAATCAGACGTTTCTAAAAACTTGATGTTATGAGTCGATTTCTCACACAACACGTCCCAAAGGATACGTCCATCTCTATCCCAGCAGAGCTCCAATAATTCTTCTTCATTTATTTCCAAAAGAGGGCTTTTTAATAGGATTGCTAGATTTAAATCATCTTCAGGAAGCANCAAAAATTTACCAAAAGCTATTAGGTCCATGACAGCCAATTGATCGGTCAAAGTCATACGATCAACGCCCGTAACAGGAACTGANTTTTGTTTTAAAGCTTTAACCAGCTCTTCCATAAAGTGGCTACGTTGCCTGAGTAAAATCATTATATCACCGGGCTCTATTGCTCGCCCTCTGCTTTCAAGTATTTCACCATTCTTGATCGAGTTTGAAATTGTTGAGGCTATCNTTTGGGCTAACCGTGCACTTGCTCCATCGAAAGAAATTTGCTCCCGAGGTATCGACCAGAAGTCTCTGGGGNTTTTTTCAATTGGTTCTTCAGGTGGCCATACTTCGACTAAACCCGCCTGACCAGAGCGAAATGGAAGATGTTCAATAGAAGAAAATTCTGAACCCTCTGCCTGAAAAACGGTGTCTACTGCTTTGAGAATAGCAGCGCTTGATCGATATGAGATATCAAACCTCACTTCCCGCCATGTTTTTTTTGCTAATTGAAAACTCTCTTTCAGAGATTGTTGTTTCATTTTAAACAGCTTAGGATCGGCTCCCTGAAAACTAAANATAGATTGCTTTGGATCACCTACTACAAACAAAGTTCTAGGACCGATATTTCCAATCCCATTTTGTTCGGTGAAAAATTCTTTCACTAAAGTTTCGACAATTCTCCACTGATCTGCNTTTGTGTCTTGTGCTTCGTCGACCAATAGATGATCGATTCCNCCATCTAATTTATATAAGATCCAAGGGGATATTTCCTCCTCAGTNATTAACCTATTCGCAAAGCGTATGAGATCATCGTAGTCGACTACCGCATTATTCTTTTTATTTTCAATATAAAGTCGCAATACATCTTTCACTAAGAACGCTAGTTTTTCATTTCTTAATACCAGATCTAAGGATTTTAGCTTATCGTCAGTTGCGAGAAGACGATTTGCTTCAGTTTTAAGAATTCCTTCAAGGCTAGAATGCGCTCGAGAGATTCCTGCTGAAGCTAANTTAGTTCGGATGGTNCCCCTTTGTGTTAAGAAAGCTAATTTGTAGTCGTCGAGACAAGCTCTACTCACGTTTTCAGTCTCAAGCCATTTTGAAATTCTANTGCACGTATTCCTATCCGTCTGGTTCCCCGACATTAGAATTAATACCGCCTTTTCTAATTCAGCACGCCTTTTTTCGTCATAATTTGCTAATTCCTCGATAATTGTCAGTTCTGTTTCGTCGGAATGAATATTTAATTCCGCACGAATGACATTCCCTAAAAAATCTTCATCGGCGAATTGTTTAAAAATTTCGTCAAATCTCGAATGCTCTCCGACTATTTCTTCTAACAAGCTTGACAACTCACCTTCGTTAATTCTTTCTGCTATTTCGACAAAGGCCATAGCAAATGGGCCATCTTGTTCAGATATAGCTTTTCGTATAATTAACTCGCGGGCTACCTTTAGGTATTCTTTTGAAATAGAATCATCTATTACATCAAATTGAGGTGATAGTTTGGCCTCTAACGGGAAACGTCTAAGTAAAGACTGACAAAACCCGTGAATAGTTTCCACTTGCAATTTTTCCGTTGAATCGACAACAAGGGCAAATAGCCCCCGGGCACGTTCCATTTCTTTTTGATTTGCTTGCTGGCCAGATAAACTAAACAGATCATCGTAAAGGTTCCGGTCGTCGATAAGTGACCATTCGGATAAACGCGAAGTAATACGGCCAGCCATTTCCGCTGCCGCTGCCTTAGTAAAGGTCAAGCACAAGATCCGTTCAGGTGGGATCCCTGTTAATAATAAACGTAACACGCGGTCGGTTAAAATTTTTGTTTTTCCAGCCCCAGCAGAAGCATCCACCCAAACAGAAACTCCAGGATCGGATGCTTCATGCTGTTGTTCTAAACTCATGTAATTAACTCCATTCCTTGACTCGTGCTAGATGCCCATAATCATCGAAAATAGGTGCCGTGCTGTAGTCTGGAGCATATAAATAAGGCATTTCTGAGTTATCGAAATCATTTAATAATTTCAATAATCCTCTTTCCGTCTGTAAAATTAAGGTGCTTGGATTGAACGAGTGAACCTTCCCTGGAGCTATACCCCCCGTCAGGTGATAATACTGTAGCTGGCCACACTCGATCGCTGGAAGGTCTTTAAACCCGCCTTTAGCTAAAATTAGAGCTTCGAGTGGTAATTGAGGCGCTAAGCCTCCCTCTACCTCACGCTTAGATGGTATTGCTCCAGTCTTGTAATCAATAATAGACCATTTATCATTTTTCATTCTGTCTATCCGGTCAGCGGTCGCCCGCAGCTGCATCGGCCTTTCATTCAAAACAAATTCCCACACACCTCTCTTTTCGGTATACGACGCTAATAGGTTTTCCCGCTCTTCCGCTTCATGCCGCACAAACCACTCAGCTATTCGCTTAAATCTTGGCCACCAAAATGCCCATACAATTGGTTTTTCAAGGGCTCTGTCAAAAATTTCTCTACCCTTTTCAATCAATAGCGCGACGGCATCTTCATGATTTTCTGGGATGCCTGCAGAAACAAAAGTTTCGAGGGTCTGATGTATAAAATCACCACGATCTGCTGGTGACGGCATTTGGTCAATTGGATCTAATGGCTCTAGCTCTAGGATTTTCTTCGCATAGATTGCATAGGGATTGCGAAGCCAAATTCCGACCTCCGTAACCGAGAAGGAACGAGGCCTTTTTTCTCTGCTCGGTTTCGGTTTTGGTGCAACTATATTGACGTAGTCCGCCGGTTTAGGCTCATCCAAAAGTTTTTGCCAATCCTGCCATCTCTGACCGCGATCTTTTATTATGGCATCTTGGTCAATAGCACGGAATATTGCCGAAAGGCGCAATAGCCATCGGGATGGAGTAGTTGGACTATTCGCTTGGTATCGGGGTCGCGTTAAAAATATCTCAGGTGCGCAAAAAGCTTGTAAGAAGTCGTGGGCTGATTGTCCAATTCGTCTAGACGANTCCATCAAGCCCAGCTCTTCCTGCATGCTTCTGCCCAGCCATGGATCAGGCTTAATATCCGGCGGCCAACTACCTTCATTTAAGCCCCCAATGATGATACGGTCAAATTCAGAGAGACGNCCTTCAAGCGGTCCCAATATCGCTAACTTAGGTTTTTCTTGATATTTTTCTCTAATCACGAAGTCAGATAAAGCATTTTCGAATAGCGAGATATATGATGTACCGTCAATCTTTTGGAAATCTCGGCTATTTCTATAAAAATCATTCAAAATTTCCAAGATTTGATTATTAGTTTCCCTTGTTTCTCCATTAAACTCGATGGGACCGCTTAGCTTTTCGACCAGCGCCAAATGCAGTGANAACATTTCCTGAAGGGTNTTTGACCTGCTGGCAAGAGCTACTTCAAAANTTCTGATTTCAGGAGCTAACTCGGACAACCAAGCGTATAAATTTTCAATACAATCAGTGTCCAAAANCCCTTTCTTATTTTTTTGATTTTTATCGGGGCGACGTCTTCTATTTACAGCGTCTAACAAGCCATCGATTCCAGGCTCGGGCCTTTCTCCCCTCAGAAATCCTAGTTCAAGCTGCCCTACTTTTTTTTGAAATTCTGCCTTTGGCAACCCGCCATTCGCCAGAGGGTGTTTGAGGGTTGAAAGCANCGATATTGGTGCCATTTGATTAATCACCATTTCGCCAACCAAACACCAAAAATTTATATAAGTATTATTAATAAATGGGTATCCTGCAGAATCATAAATATTAAGCTTCCAGCGCGATGCGGCTGACNTTACTTGTCTCGCAAGATTTCTATCACTTGTTAGAAGAGCAACTGAGCGCCCCTTTTGCTCCAGCGTTTCGCGCATTATTAGNGCAATGGTTTCAGCTTCAGCTCTCTGATCTTCCGTTTCAATAATAACTATATTCTCTAGGTCTCTCTNATGAACACCTTTTTNGGTTACCAANCGCCAACGGTCTGACAAAGCAGGNGGCAGCAGTGAATCTGAAATCAATTTAACACGGCCATCTGGAGATTTTGGTTTCACCGNGGNGGATGTTACCGGCACCCACTTCTTTACATCCGTTGGCGAAACTTTTAGTTTGTCTAGCAGGCTGTACATCATATGTTGAGGGTGTGTTGGATCCTCAACTACAAGGTTCTTAAATATTACATCCTCTCTTTGATCCAATCCAGGCAGTACAACTGCACCGTTTTTCAGAGAGGCCACAACTTTTATTAGCTCAGCTGTAGCGGGCATACTGCCCGTAGAACCTGCTATCGTAATATACTGCTCCGACTTGGAGGATTTCCATTTTTCCGCAAGATACTGCAGTTGAATATTTGTATAAGTGGCAGGGTCAACAAGATTTTCTTCTTCGAGAATTTTAGGCCAATACTCGATCAATAACTTCAGAAATTTGAGTGTAGTTTGCCAGTGCATTGCATGCTCTTCGGGCACAAAATTCTCTAGTTTATCTAGCGAAACTTGTTCAATCTGCATTCGGTCAAGTATTGCTGCTAATGAGTTTGCCAGCCTAACGGAGCCAGCGTAATTATTTTCTAAATTTTCTTTATCACTAGACCCTCTGCCATTTGGGTTGATAAATCGTTCAACCAATTGAGTTAGAAGTAATCGCCTTCTAAGTCGTGAAATGACTTTTTTTTGGTTAATAGCCTCCATATTTGGGTGATCATCATAGTTTTCGAAAAAAAGTTCTTCGTCCATGATATCCCCAAGGGGTCGTATAGTAGGTAAAATTACGGTCTTATTATCAAATAGGTTTGTAATACATCTTGCAAAATTAGCAGCTGAGCGTTGTGTTGGTAAAAAGAAAATACTTTGAGCAAGTACATCCCGATTAAACTTTATTTTATTTAGAAAACCTGTCGCTAATACATCAAGAAAAGAAAAGTTTGAATCAATCGTAAAGACCTTTGTCCTAGGCATGATTGACCTCAAAAGAAGGAAGCATTTTTCAAATGTCCGTCAGCAAAACGCACTCTAGCAAACTCAAGATCATCGGGTGTGCTGATATGGTACCATAAGCCATCATGAATAATTCCTGCTAACCGCTGACTCTCAATTGCTTTGTCATAAAGCCAATTTAACGAGAAGGCGCCATTAGGAGCATTTGCAAGAGAAAGAGGATTAATTATCGATAACCCCATGTAGGCATAAGGTGAAATAGTTTTTTCTTTTCGCCTTTTTAGGAACCCATTTTGATCCATGAAGAAATCACCAAGTCCATCAAAATTTAGCGTTTTAGCAGTAGAAGCTAACATCAACAAAGCATCCATGTTGTTTGGACTCCACTTTTCTGCAAGACGCAGAAGAGTATTTTTCATTCCATCAACCCAGACACTGTCGCCGTTAATTATAAAAAAGGGTTCATTACCCAACTTGGGCAGTGCATTAATTACCCCACCACCCGTCTCTAAAGGTATGTCTTCTTCTGAAAAGATAATTCTATTATCTTCTCTACTCCTTATGTGCTCAATAATGACTGATGCTAGATGCGAAACATTAATCACAATCTTATCAACTCCAACGGCGAACAAGTTGTCAATTGTGCGGTCCAGTATCGTTTTACCGACAATCACTAACATCGGCTTTGGTATCCTTTCGGTCAAAGGCAACATTCGTTTTCCATGACCTGCTGCCAATATCATAGCAGTCTTGGGTGTATCTAAAGGCAACGAAGGGAGGTGTTTAATAAACATTATAAATTTTCGATTATCTTTGTTTCTTTATCTATAAAAGTCTGCGGTACATTTTTATTTATCCAAGCACGAATTGCCCCGAGTCCTTCAAATTCTAAGTTAGCCAAAGTATACCTCCAGAGTCGCGGTATATGGATAAGATACTTGCTATTTCCGTACAAAATATCTTGCCGTGTGAAGATGCCAAAAACTTTGAGTGCACGCTGAGTACCTAGGGTATAATAAGACCTCATGAAGTTATCCCTATTATCTAATCCGCCAATACCTTCAAGGTATCTATCGAGCATCAGCGATGTTGTCTCGTCATTTATATCTCGACGTGAGTCTTGTAGTAAGGAGACTAGATCGTAGCTAGCCGGTCCTATTACTGCATCCTGGAAATCGAGGAGGCCACATTGTCGAACACCCGTCCTTTCGGATAGCACCATTAGATTATCTACATGATAGTCACGAAGCACTAGCACTGATTTGACAGATTCATTCTGTCTAAAACAATCTATCCACGCTTCCATAAAATGTTCTCTCTCTTGTTGAGAAATGTCTAATTGCAGCCGTTGTTCCAGATACCACTCTATGAATAGCAAGGCCTCACTTTGTAATTTTTTTTGATCGTAAGAAGGTAACCGTATCGCATGGTCAAAATCTTTTAATTTGTATATCTCGATCAAAACATCTACGGCCGTTTCGTAGAGGTCAATTTCTTTTGATAAATCATTGAGCGCGGTGGTATACGTTTTATCGCCAAAGTCCTCTAGCAACAAAAAACCATTCTTCACATCCTTATCAAAAATTTTTGGCGCACTAAAGCCATAAGCATTCAAGAGCTCCGACATTTGAATAAATGGAATTACTTCCTCCTTGTCTGGGGGAGCATCCATGATAACTAAGTCTTTATTTTTTTTTCTGACCCTAAAGTATCTTCTAAATGAGCAGTCATCTGCCAACGGCAGCAGGTTGAGGTGATTAATATTATGCTGTTCGAGAAATTTTAATAAAAGTGAGTGCCTAGTTTCTTTATTTGATTTTAAAATTCCCATTATTTTGACAAACTCGCTATAGAGCGCCTAATCGACAACCAACGATCCGGACCGAACAGTTCCATGCAACGTTCGCTAATCCCTTTGCCGAACCGGATATGGACTTCCAATCTATTCTGCGGCAACAAAGATCTGGCTATTTCGGGCCATTCTATCAAAGAAATTCCCTTTAAGAAGGCTTCATCTAGTCCAAGTTCGGAAATTTCGGTTTCGCATGATATACGATATAGATCTGCGTGGAGAATTTCTAAGTTTACGTTATTTCTTTTCACATAATAATTTTGAATAATTGTATAAGTTGGGCTTGGTACTATCTCATCTCCCGAGGTCAAAGTCCTTATAAAAGCTCGCGCAAAGCTGGTCTTACCAACTCCTAGATCACCGTATAGACAAAGTACATCGCCCGGTTCCACTTCAGCTGCAAGTATTGATGCTATTTTATGCGTGTCCGTTTCATCATTTAGAGGGACTTTGTCTATTAATTTATTTTCATCTACCATAAAACCGTGCCGATATTTCACGCCAGAAAACACATTTGCCATCCCCGCTAGAGTAACCTTGTCAATGGTTTCTTCAAGTGGCTTAAANGGTTCGGGTGATGCTTTGACTTTTNTACCGATNTGATTGCGTTCTGNGAGGAGCAATGGCACCGAATCGGTTCCTGTTATTATAAAAATTTCCTATTTTTTAAACTAATAGGCAGACGTCTCATCCAAATTTGGATGATGCCTGGTCCATTCCGTCTCACTTTCAAAACTAGCCGCTATGCGATAAGCCATTGTTTCATCAAATTGAGGCGTTACTACTTGCATCGATAAAGGCAGNCCTTCTTCGTTGAAACCGATAGGTACGGCNAAAGCTGGATTTCCNGTAACGTTAAATGGCGTTCTTGCTTGCCTTGGNTAAAATTTTTCACACAGANCGGGATCCTCCATTGGAAACGCCGCTTCCATATTATTCACAGTTACGATCGCATCAAAGTTTTGAAAAATTTCATTGAACTCTTGNGCANATCTTGCCCTGGTCCGAATTGCATCCACGTAGTCGACCGCGNTTAGTGCTGTTCCCGGCAGCAATCGGCTTAAAAGCGATTCACCATAGTCCTCTGTTCTGGTTTTTAGCCAATCNTTATGTATAGAGCATGCTTCNGAAAGTAAAATTACCCTGTTGCAGGCAGCGAACTCCTGCAAAGNTCGCGTCGATACTTCTTCCACTATTGCACCGCATTTCTCTAAAATGCTTACTGCGTCGTCCAAAGCNGTTACCATCTCATCACTAGCGATCATATCANTAGTGTAAAAGTGCCTAATAAGGCCTATTTTTAGTCCCGAAATTNCNTTATTTAAATCCTGGCTAAAATCTGGAATGGCAATATCTGCACTGGCAGGATCATTTTTATCCCACCCAGATATAATTGATAGTACAAGCGCATTATCATGAGTTGTCCTAGTTAAGGGTCCCACGTGGTCCAAGGAAAAAGATAANGGAATAACGCCAGAGCGACTGACGCGACCGTAAGTGGCTTTTATACCAAGTAGTCCATTCATAGAAGCGGGATTTCGAACNGACCCGCCAGTATCCGANCCTAATGCTAATGGAAGAAATCCNGCTGCAACAGATGCACCTGAACCACTGGAGGAACCACCGGGAAAATAACGTCTATTCCACGCATTACGAGCCGGCGGCCATGGCAGATCAAAGGACGGCCCCCCTAATGCAAATTCATGCGTGGAAAGCTTACCCAAAAGAATAGCACCCGCTTCCTTAAGCTTAGCTGTCACGAAGGCATCTGCTCCAGGCACATTATCTNTTAACAATTTAGAGTGGGCCGTTGTAGGCCATCCTTCGGCATCTATTATATCTTTTAAACCAAACGGTACACCGTGCAGAGGACCCAGGGGTTCTCCTCGCATGACTTTTTCCTCTGCTTGCCTAGCGTCTATCAATGCTTGTTCTGGTCTGAAACTTATAAAAGCATTGAAGTACTTGTCGTATTTGTCTATTCGCTTAGCNAGAGCATCTGTTAGTTCAACCGGAGATAATTTTTTAGATTTAATAAGTTTTGCCGCTTCCGAGGCGCTTAGCCAATGTAATTCTGTCATGGCTTACCCGACCACGTTATCGCCCTAAAGACATGCGAGGGTTCCTGTGACCATCTGTTATTTCTGTCAAGCTTACTTGCCATATCAGAAGCCTTATTTCTTGCTTCCATAGTCTTTTTTGGACCTACCAGAGCTGCTATGTCTTCTGGTATTTCGCGTTTTTCCATCATCTAATCTTCCATTTCTGGCAACAATTGAATTATCATCAAGTACAATGGACCCAGTCTTTAAATTTTCCAAGTAATAAAAACCATTCGCAGGATCACAATATGGGTAAAACACGATTAATGGCACAAGGTCATCAATATATGGCCTCCGGGGGCCACCCTCTGGCGACACAGACCAGTCTTTCTATTCTCGAAGCTGGAGGAAATGCAGTGGACGCTGCAATTGCAGGTGCTATGGTTCTGGGAGTCGTCCAAAGCGATCTTGTAAACTTTGCTGGCGTCGCTCCTATAATGGTACGTCTCCCGCAAACACAACAAGTTGTCACCGTCAGCGGCGTCGGACGCTGGCCCATGGCAACAGACATAAATCGTTTCATTGAAGAATTCGAAGGCCACGTGCCAGAAGGGATCTCAAGATCGATAATTCCTGGCGCGCCAGATGCTTTTCTTACAGCACTTGAGCATTTTGGCACTATGTCTTTTAAAGAAGTCGCGACCGGTGCCATAAATGCAGCGGAAAAAGGCTTTATTATGCATGAGTTAATGGCGCAAACCATAAAAGAAAATGAAGCCAAATATAGAAAGTGGCCCTCAAATCAAGAAATCTATTTACCAAACGGCCGGCCACCAGAAGTTGGTGATTTATTTATTCAATCAAATCTTGCTAGAGCATTAAAGTATATGGCCGACCAGGAAAGTTCAGCGAGGGGTTCTAGGGATGAAAAAATTGATGCTGCAAGGAAAGCCTTCTATAAAGGAGACATCGCGTCGGCTATCTCCCACTTTCATAACAAAAATGGAGGATGGATAACTCAGGAAGATCTAGCAAACTTTAGGGTGACGCTTGAGCCGCCGATTGAGGTAACTCGGTATGGCACAAAACTATTCACATGTGGATCTTGGTGCCAAGGAGTTAGCTTGGCGGAAATGTGGAGTTTATTGCGAAATACAAAACTAGCAGATTTAGGACATAATTCTGCCGATTACATTCATATCGTCACGGAAGTCATCAAAGTTGCACTCGCGGATAGAGAGCATTATGTCGGTGACCCTGACTTTGTTGATGTTCCCCTAAAAAAGTTATTGTCTGGTAAATACGCTAAAGACAAGTTGTCATTGATTCAAAAAAACTCAACCCTTCCCAACAGCAGTTTATGGGGAGATGAGTCATCGTCAGATAAATCAGATTCATTTTCCCAAGATACCTCCTATATGTGCGCGGTTGATAAAAATGGTTTGGTAGCATCTATTACGCCGAGTGATGGATCTGCAAATACGCCCGTACTACCCGGTTGGGGCATCAATCCCTCTTCAAGGGGGTCACAATCATGGGCCGTTAGGGATCATCCATCAAGTGTAGCTCCCTGGAAACGACCCAGACTTACCCCAAACCCAGCTATTGTTGTATTTGAAGATGGCGGCGTAATGCCGTTCGGTACTCCTGGGGCAGATGTTCAAACACAAGCTATGCTCCAAGTTTTATTAAATATTGTTGATTTTAATAGACCGCTCCAGGAAGCCGTAGAGCTGCCGCGCTTTGCAAGTTATGACGCCCCAGATAGTTTCGAACCTCACAGCTATCAACGAAAATTAATAAAAATAGAAAAAGGGGTTGACCCAGACGTTAAAAAAACACTTACNAGCTACGGACACAAGGTGGAAGACTGGCCTAGTAATACTTGGAAAGCGGGGGCTGTGTGTGCAATTTTGGATCAAGCCAGCCCTAGGCTATTATCGGGGGCAGCGGATCCCAGACGTCCGTGTTTAGCCTTGGGAGTTTAATACTTTCGTTAGCAATAGATTTTATTCACAAAAAAGTATCAAAAATCCTATTGCTACTCCAATAGTCTTAAGGTTAACTGAAATTGTGGCCCGTGCGAAATTAAGTAAACAAAAAAGGGAACAGTATTATGTCAAAGCGATCAACTGACTTAGAAACTTTTATGGAGGGCGTGATATCGCATAATCCTGGCGAGGTGGAATTTCACCAAGCCGTCCGAGAAATCGCGGCTGACATCATCCCTTGGCTGCAAGACTATCCAGAGTATATGGAAGCTCAAGTATTAGAACGAATGGCTGAGCCTGACAGGGTCATATCGTTTAGAGTATGCTGGGAAGACGATAACGGTAATATTCGGGTTAATCGTGGCTACAGGATACAAAATAATAACGCAATCGGACCATACAAGGGCGGCATTCGATTTCATCCATCAGTCAATCAATCTATCCTAAAATTTCTTGCTTTCGAGCAAACTTTCAAAAATTCACTAACAGGCCTGCCGATGGGTGGAGGTAAGGGTGGGGCAAACTTTAACCCCAAAGGAAAATCAGAAAACGAAGTCATGCGTTTTTGTCAATCATTCATGACAGAGCTGTATCGCCACATTGGTGCCGACGTCGACGTGCCAGCGGGTGATATTGGCGTTGGCGCAAGAGAAATTGGTTATATGTTTGGTCAGTATAAGAGAATAACAAACCATTTTACAGGTGTCCTAACAGGCAAGGGTTTAGAATACGGCGGAAGTGAAATGCGTCCGGAAGCCACTGGCTATGGGGCGGCTTATTTCCTTGAGGAGATGCTTAAAACAAAAGGTGACAGTATCGAAGGCAAGAATGTTTTAATATCTGGATCAGGTAACGTTGCTACTTTTGCGGCAGAAAAAATTAACCACAGAGGAGGCAAGGTACTGACATTATCTGACTCTGCCGGGTTTATTTTTGACAAAGATGGTATTAATGAGGAAAAACTGCAGTGGGTAATGGAGCTAAAGAACGTCCGGAGAGGCAGGATTTCCGAGTACGCAGAAAAATTCAGCGGCGCTGAATACCATGCCGGCAAACGTCCTTGGGGTATTACAGCGGATTTAGCAATGCCATGCGCGACCCAAAATGAAATCTTGGAGGACGACGCAAAAACCATGTTGTCAAATGGCATAATGGCCGTTTCCGAGGGTGCTAATATGCCCACAGTCATTGAAGGTATACATCATTTCCTATCAGCAAAAATACTATTTGCTCCAGCCAAAGCAGCAAATGCTGGCGGTGTTGGCATGTCGGGACTAGAGATGAGCCAGAATTCCGAGCGAAGATCATGGAGCAACGAGGAATTAAGTAAAATGCTGCGGGACCTGATGATCGGTATACATAAGAACTGCAATGAGGCAGGAATGCAAAAAGATGGTTGGTGCAATTATATGGCAGGCTCTAACATAGCCGGCTTTAAAAAAGTTGCCGACGCTATGATGGCATTTGGTGTTGTCTAATCTTTAACTTTACCATCGCAAGGGGCCTCCATTCAGGCCCCTTTTTCTTTCATGAGTTATTTTGCTAATCAGATGGGAAAATTTTTCGATAAAATAAACCGTTAAGATAATCAATCAGGTTTGGGAGGCAATGTGCTCCTGATATTCAACTCCTTGAGTTGCTTTGCATCAACCTCACCCGGCGCATTCATCATCAAATCTTCTGCCTTTTGGTTCATAGGAAATAGTATAACTTCTCGGATGTTAGGCTCATCAGCTATCAGCATNACAATACGGTCAATCCCAGGGGCAAATCCGCCATGCGGGGGAGCGCCATAGCGAAACGCGTTCAACATTCCACTAAATCTTTCCTCAACTTCGTCTTGACTATAGCCCGCAATAGAGAAGGCTTTAATCATCACGTCTGGCAAATGATTTCGAATAGCTCCAGAAGATAACTCTATACCATTACATACAATATCATACTGATACGCCAAGATATCTAAAGGATCCTTGTTTTCCAATGCCTCTAACCCACCTTGGGGCATTGAGAACGGGTTATGAGAAAATTCAATTTCTCCAGTAACTTCATTTTTTTCAAACATTGGGAAATCTACAACCCAACAGAATTTATAAATATCACTTTCAATAAGACCCTGATCATCCCCAAGCTTGAGGCGGGCATTACCGGCTAATTTTGCCGCNTCAGCTTCTTTACCCGCAGAAAAAAATATTGCATCGCCATCNCCCATTCCCGTGCGGCCTTTGAGTTGCTCCAATACATCTTTGGATATCCGGGAGGCAATAGGTCCTCGCCCCTCACCGTCTGCGAGAATAATATATCCCATCCCTGGGGCCCCTTCGCTTTGAGCCCATGAGTTCATGCGATCGCAGATTGCTCGGCTTCCACATTTTGGACCCGGTAACGCACGAACTACCCCACCGTCAGCCACAGTCTTTGCAAAAATTGCAAACTCACTATCCGCAAAAAGATCTGAGACATCACAAATTTCAATCGGGATTCGCAGGTCAGGTTTGTCTGTTCCATACTTCATCAAAGCCTCTGAAAATGGAATCCTTGGAAACGGTTGAGGCACAGACCAAGTTGAGAACTCTTCAAAAACACCCGCTAGCACGGGTTCAATTTCAGAAAACACGTCCTCTTGTTCAACAAAACTCATCTCTAGATCTAACTGATAAAATTCTCCCGGCGACCGATCAGCCCTACTATCCTCATCGCGAAAACATGGTGCAATTTGAAAATATCGATCAAAACCTGACATCATAACGAGCTGTTTAAATTGTTGAGGCGCCTGCGGCAGGGCGTAGAACTTTCCAGGGTGCAATCTAGATGGGACTAAAAAGTCTCTTGCTCCCTCGGGAGAGCTAGCCGTTAAAATAGGGGTTTGGAATTCTACGAAACCCCGCTCAATCATACGTCTTCTGATTGAGGAGATTACATTTGAACGAGTTATAATATTATTATGAATTCTCTCTCTACGCAGATCAAGAAATCTATATCGTAATCTCAACTCTTCACCAGCGTCCTCGTCTGCGTTAACCTGAAGAGGGACTAGATCAGCTGACGACTGTATCTCAAAAGTTTCTATACGAAGCTCGATATGGCCAGTTGGGATCTTGGGGTTAATTGTTTCTTCGTCTCGACGCAGAACTTTGCCAGTAATTGTTACTACGCTTTCGACTCTAACTTTTTCAACATCAGAAAACGACTTATCTTCAATATCTACGACGCACTGAGTTATACCGAAGTGATCCCGTAAATCTAAAAATACAAGTTGGCCATGGTCTCTTCTTCGATGAATCCAGCCCGACAGCCGAGCTGTAACACCAACATCTTCCGGCCTTAATTCATTGCAATTATGGGTTCTGTAACGATGCATCGTTTCCACCTAAGTAAAAGTATTCCCTAACGATTTTATCTAGAGGCGTTAAGTAACGCGACGGCGCTGTTGTAACAAGAAAAAAGACGATATATTGGCAAGTTTTATCAAAACGGATGGATTGGCCCTTTTT
>NZVJ01000032.1 GCA_002701455.1 Rhodospirillaceae bacterium | reverse complement strand
AAAATGCCGTTTACATTTGCGGCATTTACAATCGGTTCCCTTAGTATAATTGGTCTTCCCCCATTTGCGGGCACTTGGAGTAAGTGGTATCTAGCTTTAGCTGCAGCAGACACCCAAATGTGGCTAGTAATAGGCGTTTACATGTTAAGCTCGCTTTTAAACGTCTGGTATCTTCTCTCTATAGTAGCGAAAGGGTTTTTCGCGCCTCCTTCCGAGGCAACTGATTGTTCGCAAAGAAAAATACAAGAGGCCCCTATCTTGTGTGTGCTTCCGCCTTGTTTGACNGCAATAGGTTGCNTCGCCCTCTTCTTCTTTGCTGATCATNTCGTTGAGCTGCTTCGCCCAATAGTTAACTAGGAACCGTGAGAAATGAAGGATAAAGAGATAAAAAATAATGAAATGACAAAGGAAAAGCCACACTGGCTTGATGANAAACGGAATGTCAAACGCATTATATACGCTCTTTATTTTGTTTGCGCCGCATTATTTTTGTCAGACTTTTTTTATCATAAACACGTGGTTTTTAGTTTTGATTCCTGGTTTGGGTTCTACGCTATTTACGGATTTGTAATGTGCGTAGGCCTAGTCATAGGCGCGAAATTAATGAGGGTCATTTTGATGCGAAGGGAGGATTACTATGACAGCAATAGCTGAAATTCTACTCCCGTTTAATCCNGGCCTCTGGTTAATTTTTGGAGCTTTTATTGCNGCTTTACTTCCGCAGCTANTAAGTCGCTGGTTCGCTATTGTTCTGCCCGTGTTTTTAATAGCGTTTCTATTCTCGCTAAATTTTGGAAATTANGGTGCTTTATCCTTTTTAAACTATGAATTAGAAACATTCNGGCTCGATGCTCTCAGCCGTATCTTTGGATTAATTTTTCTAATTGCCTCTGCATTAGGAAATTTATATGCGCTTGGAGATACCGTCGATAAGCTTCAGCGCTCCGCTGCACTAGCATACGCAGGCGGAGCAATCGCAGCGGTTTTTGCCGGCGATATGATTACATTATTTGTATTTTTTGAAATTGCAGCGGTCGCTTCTGTGTTTTTAATATGGGCAAGGCGGACCGAAAGGGCATTTGCGGCCGGGATGCGGTATTTAGTCGTCCAGATTGGTGCTGGCGTAATTTTGTTGGCTGGGCTTCTTGTTCATGTGTCGGCCACCGGATCTATCGATTTTAATAAAATCGGCCTGGACGCCCCTGGCGGCATCCTCATACTTTTAGCATTTGGAATTAAATGTGCTTTTCCATTGTTCCATAATTGGCTGCAGGATGCCTACCCAGAAGCTACGATAAGCGGCACCGTAATTTTGTCAGGCTTTACAACAAAATTGGCTATATATGCTCTTGCGCGCTCTTACGCGGGAACAGATATCTTAATTTGGATAGGCGCTATCATGACAGCCTTCCCGATATTTTATGCGGTTATAGAAAATGATCTTCGTCGGGTTTTAGCTTACAGCCTGAACAACCAGTTAGGCTTCATGGTAGTTGGTATTGGGATAGGAACAGAGATGGCCTTGAACGGCACTGTTTCGCATGCTTTTTGTCACATCTTATACAAAGCCCTTCTTTTTATGAGTATGGGGGCTGTGCTTTTGCGCACCGGAACGTGTAATGGTTCTGATTTAGGCGGTCTTTTTAAAACAATGCCGTGGTCCACCGGTTTTTGTATTGTTGGCGCGGCTTCAATCTCCGGATTTCCCCTTTTCAGCGGCTTCATTTCAAAATCAATGATTCTTACCGCGGCTAGTGCCGAAGGTTACTGGGGAGTGTGGCTGGTTTTATTATTTGCGTCGGCCGGCGTTTTTCATCACTCCGGAATTAAAATTCCATATTTTGCATTTTTTGCTCATGATAGAGGGCTCCGCCCCAAAGAAGCCCCATGGCCAATGCTTTTAGCCATGTTTATAGCAGCAGTTTTTTGTGTTGGCATTGGGGTATATCCTGCCCCGCTCTATGCAATGCTCCCGTTTACGGTAGATTACCTGCCGTACACGACATACCATGTAATAAATCAGCTTCAGCTTTTGATGTTTTCGGCGCTTGCTTTCACAGTTTTGATGCTAACGAAAATTTATCCGCCGGAGCTGCATTCTACAAATCTTGATACCGATTGGTTTTACAGAAGGGGATTTAAGTCATTAATCGGTTACTTTGGCCGAAATTCTAACGCATTCTATCAATTGATATGTGAAGGTGCTTCAGGAATTGTTTCCGAGTTAATAAGCAGCGCTAAGCGACTGAGCAATAATGAAGGAATTTTATCGAGGACACCAGCAATAGGCTCTAGCATTACTTGGATATCGGCTCTTTTGCTGGTAATCTTATTATTGAGTTTTTCTTAATCATAAAATGACCCAATTATCGGGGGTTATAGGTTTTTTTTAAATAATAAACTGAAGGTAGGAACATATTGGAACTCGAGGGCGAATATAACTTAAAAGCAGATCGTGAACAGGTTTGGGAGGCTTTAAACGACCCAGATGTATTAAAGCAGTGTATACCGGGCTGCGAGACATTGACGAAAACTTCCGATAAGAACTTTGCGGCTTCGGTCGTAGCCAAGGTTGGCCCTGTTAAAGCAAAATTTTCTGGAGAAGTTGAATTATCTGATCTCTCCCCTCCCTCTTCCTATAAAATCTCAGGTGAAGGCAAAGGGGGTGCCGCGGGTTTTGCTTCAGGAAGCGCTGATGTTAATCTGAAAGAAAGTGATGAAGGCGGAACAATTTTATCCTACAAGGTAAATGCTCAAGTTGGAGGAAAATTAGCTCAAATTGGTTCTCGGTTAATCGACTCTACAGCAAAAAAACTGTCTCGAGAATTCTTTGATAAGTTTATGGAAATAGTCGATGGGGGCTCGGATGCCGCAGTCGAAACTTCCAACAAGTCAAATGATTTAACTAAAGAAAAAGAGGGGGATTTAATGGAAGACCATGATAAAACTGAGGAAAACGTATACCCAAGCACACATTGGACACTTTGGATACTGGGTTTGATTTCAATTGCTGCGTTAGTGGCATTTGTCATGCATTTAAAAATTTAATTTAGACGAAAGAATAATTTTTAATGTTGAATTTAAGTTTAGGAAAAATTATGTCTCGGCGGGGTCCTGGTTCTGTGAAGTCGCTATACCTAGTTTTGTTAGCTTAAAATAATCTTGCTTACCAGGCTGCCTGATAAATAGATCTAGCGTCATTTTCGTTTAAAGGGCGCGGGTTATTAACAAGTAACCTGGTCTGGTTCATAGCATCACTGGCAAGCCGGTCGATGGCATCAGCCGGGATGCCAACATCACGAAGACGAGGCTCTAGCCCACATCGTTCACTAAGTCGCGCTAACTCTTCTGCAAATGCGGCAGCTGCCTCCTGTGTTTCTAAATTTTCGAGGTCAGGAAAAACATGGGGCGCCATTTCTGCATATGGCTTTGGCGCGACTACAGAATTAAACCTCAAAACATGCGATAAAACCAAAGCGTTTGATAAACCGTGAGGAACCTTAAAGTGTCCGCCTATTGGATAAGCTAGTGCGTGCACAGCGGCAACAGGAGAATTAGCAAAGGCCTGCCCCGCCAACATAGACCCAAGTAACATGTTGGCGCGCGCTTGACGATTGCTACCATTTTTCACAGCATCTTCTACTGAACCGCCAAGAAGATCTAACGCTTGTAAGGCAAATTGTTTGGAAACCGGATTATTGTTATCAGAAGTTGAGGCATAGGCCTCTATTGCGTGAACCATAGCATCAATGCCGGTAGCTGCGGTTATATGTTTGGGTACAGTGATAGTTAACAAGGGATCGAGTACGGCTATGTCCGGAATTATAATAGGTGATACCACACCCATCTTTTCACTTTCTCCGGTTGTAATAATTGAAATTGGCGTTACCTCAGATCCGGTACCCGCCGTGGTAGGAATTAGAATCAATGGCAACCGGGGACCAATAGCATTTCCTACGCCGTAAGCCTCCGCTAGACTCTGATTTTCTGGAACCAGTAATGCAACAAGCTTAGCCACATCTAACGAAGAACCGCCCCCAAGTCCTATAACTATATTAGTTTTTACTATCTTTGCCGCATTCACAGCTGAGTGAACTACACGCTCTGGTGGATCTGCTATAACATCTGTAAATAAATCCGTGGCAATCCCATCGTTTTCTAAAATAGACAACACCTTTTTGACTATTCCGCTTTTCACCATTCCTTCATCTGAAACAATAAACACGTGGTTATGTCCAATCTCACGAACCATGGAACCAATATTATTTATTGAATTCTCGCCAAAGCGTATGGAAGGGCATGTATTAAAGGTATAGGGAGATATCATATTTAACGGTCTCAATTTTTTTAAAAAATGCTGTAAAGCGATTAATTATCTAAAATTATTTTCTATTTTTGTGTGTAAGAGAGCATCTTATGGACTGAAATGCTTTTATGATTACTTAACTCGCCATTATGAACATTTTGCGGAGCGTTCCGCAAACAATCAGAACGCTCCTCTTTAGCTAAATTATCTTCGTTTTAATTATAACTATTTAATTCGATAAGGTTAAAAGTAGCTAAAATTTGCGGCCTTTGATGCCTATTTAGTCCTCCAAAATCTGGCCAGGTAATGAATTCACCGTCATAGTTTCGTTAGGTTGAAAGTGAATTACAGAGCGGATTGACTCGCCGGCTTTTAAAAGGTCAAAAGCTGTATTGATTTGGTTATGATTCATATGATGCGTAATATATGGATCCACACTAAAGTCCCCTCTCAACCACTCATCGACCATTCCAGGCAATTGACTGCGACCAAGCACACCGCCAAAAGCTGTGCCACGCCAAACCCGCCCTGTGACCAGCTGGAATGGGCGTGTGGAGATTTCTTGACCAGCACCTGCTACCCCAATGACTGTGCACTCACCCCAACCTTTATGGCAAGCCTCTAAAGCAGAACGCATGAGTTCTACGTTTCCAACTGCTTCAAATGTATAGTCAAATCCACCCCCAGTCATTTCGACTAAGACCTCATGTATGGGGGTCTTGTGATCTCTCGGGTTGATGCACTCAGTAGCGCCTAATGATTTTGCCAAAGCAAACTTATTCGGATTGATATCGATACCGATAATACGCGAAGCTCCTCTAAGTACGGCACCTTGTATAACCGCCATGCCCACGGCACCTAGTCCAAAAACCCCAATGGTTGCTCCTTCTTCCACCTTGGCAGTATTGCGAACCGCCCCAATTCCGGTAGGTACGGCGCACCCCATTACTGAGGCTTTTGATAGAGGAGCTTCTTTTGAAATCTTAGCTATAGATATTTCCGGTAAAACTGTATACTCGCTGAACGTACTAGTTCCCATATAATGCAGTATTTGTTTTCCCTTGTAAGAAAACCTCGATGTTCCATCCGGCATTAAGCCCTCACCTTGGGTTTTCCGGATTGTTTGACATAAATTGGTTTTGCCTGATTTTATATAGGGGCACTCTGGATCTTCTGGGACGTAAAGCGGAATAACATGATCACCCGGTTTTACCGACGTAACGCCTTTTCCGATTTCTTCTACAACGCCACAACCTTCGTGACCCAATATACAAGGAAATAAACCCTCTGGGTCCTCGCCAGAAAGAGTGAAAACATCTGTGTGACAAAGACTGGTTGTCACTATCCTTACTAGAACCTCTCCTTCTTTTGGCCCCTCTAAATCAATCTCTTCTATTTCTAAGGGCCTATTTGGTTCCCATGCAATCGCAGCTCGTGTTTTCATATTGGGGCTCCTTTCCCTTTATATGGCAATCAGCAAACCTTATCGGACTAGTAGTCCTTTTTCAAACCTCTATCGGATATATAAGCTAAAATTAAAAACGACTAGAAAGCGTTTTATTATGTTTCTTAGCCTATGCTCGTGCCATAACCGTTCTAGTTGATCTACCTCGATAGTGAAATATGATAATGTTTAGTTATTTTCAGTATATTTTTTAGTTAATTTAACTTTTGAATATTTTAATTAGCGTTGAATTAATAGAAACCTTTCCTATGAGGATAATTACATGTTTCAGCTAGCAACTATATGATTAGCGTCTAGTTGGCAGGAATGATCTAATTTAGAATATGGCTCTTTTTTAGATTATTCATTGGAGGTTAGAATGAGTTCTGAATGTGTTTTAATATCTAAACATGTCTCGTTTGGAGGAAATGTTGAATTTTACTCTCATAAATCAACTTTTACGCAGACAAACATGAAATTCGCTATTTTTTTACCTTGGTGTAGCAATGAAAAACATGTGCCTGCATTAGTTTATCTTGCCGGGCTTACCTGTACCGAAGACACGTTTATGATAAAGTCTGGAGCCCAAAAATACGCTGCAAANCATGGNCTAGCTCTAATTTGTCCTGANACCAGTCCCAGAGATGCCGGNATCGNTGGAGAANATAGCGACTGGGATTTTGGAACAGGNGCNGGGTTTTACTTAGATGCAGAGNTAGAACCGTGGTCCAANAACTATAGAATGTATAGTTATATCACTAAAGAATTAATTGAGATTATCGATGTAGAATTTGATATCGATATAAATAATTTAGGTATCTTCGGACATTCTATGGGTGGTCATGGAGCTCTCACTATTTTTCTAAAAAATCAGGATATTTTTAAATCAGTTTCTGCNTTTGCTCCTATTTGCAACCCAATGGCCTGTCCATGGGGGGAAAAAGCATTCACTAATTATCTTGGAGTGAATACTGATAAATGGAAAAGTTACGATGCATGCCACCTTGTAGCGCAGTATCCCACGAGTGCTGACATTCTTGTGGATCAAGGCTTAGCTGACAGTTTCTTGAATGAACAACTCCATCCTCAAAAACTTCAGGAAGCTTGCAAAAAGGCGGGTNTAAACCTAAACCTTCGCCAACATGAGGGCTACGATCATGGGTATTACTTCATATCAACCTTTATGGCTGACCATATAGAACATCACGCCAACATATTGAAAAAAGCTTAGTGGTGAAAGTATCCTAACGTATCGATTAAGATTCTCCCTACTAATAACTTGAATATTGCTGTAGGTTAGCGGATTACCTACTATATCATTTACAGACTAATAGATTTGAAATGCCAATAAAAATTCCACAAGATCTGCCAGCCTCTGATATTCTCGAAAAGGAGGGTGTGCTTTTAATAAAAGAGCATGACGCCATTCGCCANGATATTCGACCGCTCCGAATACTTCTTTTGAATTTAATGCCAAAAAAAATTGAAACAGAAACGCAAATTGCAAGGGTCCTTGCGGGGTCCCCTCTACAGATCGAGATGACATTGCTTGCGCCAAGCGGGCATCAGCCTAAAAACACCTCAAAAGAGCATATGCTGGACTTTTACCGAAAGTGGGAGGATATACAATCCGAGAAGTTCGACGGTCTTATTGTAACCGGCGCGCCAATAGAACAGTTACCGTTTGAAGACGTTACATATTGGAACGAATTGTGCGCTATTTTTAATTGGTCCCGGACAAACGTTCATGGACTATTTACACTGTGTTGGGGAGCACAGGCGGCATTANATCATTTTTATAAAATCCCNAANTANCANCTTCCNCAAAAAATGTTNGGTGTTTTTCANCATAAGGTGAAGCGNAATCCATCGGTNTTACTNCANGGTTTNGACGATAACTTTAATACNCCNGTTTCACGGCACACAGAAAACAGAATTTCGGATTTTGTTGATCTCCCCAACCTAGAAGTCCTTATAGAATCAGACGTTTCGGGTATTTGTTTAATACATGATACGAAGCTTAGGCATTTACATATGTTTAACCATTTAGAATATGATTCTCACACGCTTCATGATGAATATCTTCGGGATTTAAGTACAGGCCAAGATGTAAATATTCCCGCCAATTATTACCCAAATAACGATTCTAAGCGGACCCCGGTAAATACTTGGCGTGGTAATGGCCATCTGTTATTTTCTAATTGGGTGAATTTTATATATCAAACGACCCCGTTTTTATTAAAAGATATAGGAAAGTAAAGGGACGACACGGTAGAAAAGGCTGGTAAAAATACAATTGTAGTTGCCGACGGCACTAGTTGCAGGCATCAAATTAACGATGGAACTGGTCACAAACCTATACACGTTGCTAGAATATTGGAGATGGCCCTTGAATGATTATGCAGAACCAGGAGGAGCGGTTATCGACGGAGCCAAAATACCAAAAAATCTACTTGGATGTCTCACGGAGACAGACTTTTCGCTAGCTACCCATGAAACTTTGGCTAAAGCTTTAGAGCAGGATGGCTACATATTTGGGCGAGGGTTAATAGACGAGGGTGAAGTGGAGGCCGCAAGAAACGAGGTTTTTCAAAGGCTTGGCGAAGTAGATGAACTAGAAAAGCCGTTTGAAAATGGAATTTTTTCGGGACGTTCTCGCCGAGATCACCTGCATTTAGATAGAGGCAAATTCTGGGAAAGCGTGAGTTCCGGCAGAGCTCTGCGGAAGGTGACTAATGGTTCCACGCTTCACAACGTTGCCTCAAAAATTTTTGGCAGGCAGGCCGTTGGTTTTGACTACTTGTTTCTAAGAGCGGTTCCGGAAGGTCGTTTTACACACCTTCACTGCGATGCGGGGTTTTTTACTCGATTTACCGATAAGGTCTTAACATGTTGGATAGTACTTACAGAAATACCTTTTGATAAGGGGCCTTTGTTTATTGTAGAAGGATCGCATAAATACCAAGATATAAAGGATAACTTTAAAGGTTTTGATGTTGATAGAGACAAAGAGAAAAAAGCTTCTATCGATGCAGATCCTGTAGCGTTTGTAAAACAGCGCAAAGCACGTTTTCTTTCAGCCATATTTAGACCAGGGGATATACTGTTTTTCGGGATGTATACAGTGCATGGTGCCTTTGAACATCACGCTGCGGACAGTCGCATACGCCTGACTTGTGATATTCGTTATCAACCCAAAAGTGAACCTTTAGATCCACGTTATTTTGGAACTGAATTAGGAGGTACAACGGGTGCAGGATACGGAGAACTAAATGGCGCCAGGCCACTGCCAGAAGACTGGCATATTCGCTAATATTATTCGAAATTAAGAGATAAGGAACGTTAATTGGATTATAAGGCGGGGCCTCACTTTCTACAGATACCTGGGCCTAGTAATGTGCCTGGTCGTATTCTCAGAGCGATTGAACGACCAACTATTGATCATAGAGGGCCGACCTTTCAGGCTTTGGGTCTAACGAGATGATCTCATCAGGCGAAGAACAATTCGTATGGCATTTGAAAAATGGAAAGGTAAGAATTTGTATGCATATGGGCATCGGTCCAGGGCCCGGTTGTTCCAACTGGAGTAAAGATTAGCCTTATTAGCTAAATCAGCATGCGAGTTAGCCTCGGTGATAGCATGCAGCTCTCGGTATTTTGAACAGCATTTCTGCCAAAATTTTACAAAAAATAAAATCAGGAAGTGCCTTTTTCGGATTAGCCTTTTCATTCGACTTTAGCATCGCCTAGCGGTGCCGTGATACAAGTCATTAAGGTAATAATCACTTGTCCGGATAATAGAAATAATTATCTACAATCTAGGTTTCGATAATTATTCGCTGAAACTAATGCAAAATTGGTAGCCTATTAAATAAAATATTTGGATTTAATTCCGATTTTACGTCAGCTAATACTTGACCATAACTAAATCCACGTGACACTGTTTCAACGGGGGAAATATCAAAGGGGGNAAAACTCGTTTGACATATCCCCATGGGAGAAAAAACAGGGGAGATTATGGTTATGCCAACCGTGTCAATGACGGTCAATGGACAAAAGGTTTCCGGAGAAGTTGAAGCGAGAACCCTTTTAGTTCAATTTTTGCGCGAAAACTTGAGATTAACAGGAACGCATGTTGGCTGTGATACAAGCCAATGCGGTGCATGTGTCGTGCATGTTAATGGTAACTCAGCAAAAAGTTGTACGATGCTGGCANTGCAAGCAATGGATGCAGAAATTACAACGATTGAGGGTCTGGCAGACGGCGATACGTTNCATCCAATGCAGGAAGCATTCCGGAATAACCANGGCTTACAGTGCGGCTTTTGCACACCAGGAATGGTTATGAGTGCGGTTGACCTTCTTAATAAAAATTCTGATCCTTCAGAAACAGAAATCAGAGAATGGTTGGAAGGTAATATCTGTCGTTGCACCGGTTACCACAACATTGTGAAGTCGATTAAAGAAGCTGCAGGAGGTTGATATGCCAGATGGAACTGTAAATACAGGGATTGGTGCTAGTGTAAAACGGATTGAAGACCAAAGGTTTTT
>NZVJ01000031.1 GCA_002701455.1 Rhodospirillaceae bacterium | reverse complement strand
GACAGCCTAATTACTTCCATCCTGTCCAAGAGTGGCTGCGGCATTCTCAAAGTATTGGCCGTCGTTACAAACATAACGTCCGATAAGTCGTAATCAACCTCTAAATAGTGATCCTGAAAGCTATTATTTTGTTCTGGATCCAGTACCTCTAGCAACGCCGATGACGGGTCCCCCCTATAATCATTACCAAGTTTATCAATTTCGTCTAAGAGGAATAAAGGGTTAGAGGTTTTCGCTTTTTTCATACTGTGGATTATTTTGCCAGGCAAAGAACCTATGTAGGTTCGCCTGTGTCCTCTAATTTCTGCCTCATCTCTGACACCGCCGAGGGACATTCTAACAAAGTTTCGTCCAGTGGACTCAGCAATAGATTTTCCTAATGAAGTCTTACCAACTCCGGGAGGCCCTACTAAACATAAAATGGGCCCTTTAACTTTCCCTGTTCTTTGTTGAACGGCTAAATATTCAACGATTCTTTCCTTTACTTTTTCTAGTCCATGGTGATCCCTATCCAATACCGACTGAGCTAAAGTTAGATCTTTTTTTATTTTAGACTTCTTTTTCCACGGTATGCCCAAGAGCCAATCTAAGTAGTTTCTAACCACCGTTGCTTCTGCGGACATTTGGCTCATATTTTTAAGCTTTTTTAGTTCAGCGTTTGCCTTATCACGAGCCTCTTTTGTAAGCTTAGTTTTTTTGATTTTTTCCGCGATGTCTGTTAGTTCGTCGCTTCCGTCTTCATTATCTCCCAGCTCCTTTTGGATGGCTTTCATTTGCTCATTGAGATAGTATTCACGCTGAGTTTTTTCCATTTGGCGCTTAACCCGATTCCGGATACGCTTTTCTACTTGTAAAACGCCAATTTCCCCTTCCATGTGAGCGTAAACTTTTTCCAGTCTAGCTAATATATTTTCCAACTCTAACAGTTCTTGTTTTTCCAAAATCTTCACTGCAAGGTGAGAAGCGATTGTATCCGCTAATTTTCCAGGGTCTTCTATCTGTTTAACTGATGTTAGTACTTCAGGTGGAATCTTTTTGTTCAATTTGATGTATTGCTCAAACTGAGTGACCACCGCCCTACTGAGCGCTATCTGTTCTTGCTCGTCACCATTAGTTTCTTCAATTTTTTCTGCGAAAGCCTCAAAAAACGCTTCATTTTCTGTAAAACTCGTAATTTTCGCTCTGTAAGCTCCCTCAACCAATACTTTAACAGTTCCGTCGGGCAACTTCAGAAGCTGCAACACAGTACCTATAGTACCAAAAGAAAATACATCGTTTTTCCCCGGATCATCGTCTGCGGCATTCTTTTGGGTCGTCAGCAAGATTTGTTTGTCATCATTCATCACATCTTCGAGCGCTTTAATAGATTTTTCGCGACCAACAAATAAAGGCACTATCATGTGGGGGAATACGACTATGTCTCTCAAAGGGAGTACGGGGTACTCTGTATTTACGTCTGTCATATTTTTTGCACCTCACTGCAACTAGAAAATAGAGGATCGTGGTCCAATGATAATGGACTAACTGAATAGTTGGCGTCGAACTTACAAAAAATCAAGACACTGAATACAAAATCTTTTTCAATCGTGAAATATCAAGCGCTAGTCTCTATGTCTTCTCTACGTTCTGAATGAACGGAGATGGGTTTATTACCGTTTTCTACTACCTCCGAATTGATAATTATTTCCTCCACATCGTCCATATCCGGCAGATCAAACATAGAATCGAGCAGAATTGTTTCCAAAATGGACCTTAAGCCTCTGGCTCCCGTTTTTCGTTCTATCGCCTTCAATGCTATGCTTCGCAGAGCTTCTTCTCTAAACTCTAACTTTACTTTTTCCATCTCGAAAAGTTTCTGGTACTGCTTAGTTAACGCGTTTTTGGGCTTGCTCAAAATATCTATTAAAGCTTCTTCATCTAAATCTTCCAATGTGGCTAAAACCGGAAGCCGCCCAACGAATTCTGGAATAAGTCCAAATTTAAGTAAGTCCTCTGGCTCAACCTCTTTTAACACCTCTCCTGTTCGGCGATCATCAGGGGTAGTTACCTCAGCGTTAAAACCAATTGAGGANCCCTTACTTCNATTAGTGATAATNTGATCTAANCCAGAAAAGGCTCCTCCNCAAATAAATANAATATTNGTNGTATCTACCTGCAAAAACTCCTGCTGNGGGTGTTTCCTTCCNCCCTGNGGAGGAACGCTTGCTATAGTACCCTCCATAATTTTCAGCAAAGCTTGCTGNACGCCNTCACCTGAAACATCNCTTGTAATTGAGGGGTTGTCCGCTTTCCTGCTTATTTTATCTACTTCATCAATGTAAACTATACCTCGCTGAGCCCGCTCAACGTTATAGTCAGCAGCTTGAAGTAATTTTAGGATGATATTTTCAACATCCTCTCCAACATAACCGGCCTCCGTTAATGTGGTCGCATCCGCCATGGTGAAAGGCACATCTATTATTCTAGCGAGNGTCTGTGCTAATAGTGTTTTACCACAGCCTGTCGGCCCAATTAGCAGGATATTGGACTTTGCTAGCTCAACTTCGGCGTTTTTTTGATCATGCGAAAGCCGTTTGTAATGATTGTGTACTGCTACTGAAAGNATTCTCTTTGCCTGCGATTGTCCTATTACGTAGTCATTTAGAACATCACAAATAGTCTGAGGCGTCGGTACACCATCTCTGTCTTTAACGAGAGTGGACTTNTTCTCCTCTCGTATAATATCCATACAAAGCTCTACGCATTCATCGCAAATAAATACCGTTGGTCCTGCTATAAGTTTACGGACCTCGTGTTGACTTTTNCCGCAAAAAGAGCAGTACAGCGTATTCTTGGAGTCTGCCCCGTTAGTTCCGCCACCAGATGCCTTAGCCATATCGTTCTGTCCAAAATTTAAATTTTCTTCNTCTAATCTTTATCTGATTATGTCCCAGTAGCCTAGCTTTAACAATGGTAAATACAAAAGTTTAANCTAATTGTNAAAAGGACCAAAAAACAANGGATGCCANAANNNNTTTTGGGCTAATCTTGTTCTGCTGGTCTCTTTTCTACGACTTCATCGATTAAACCAAAAGACTGTGCCTCTTGGGGAGTCATGAAATTATCTCGCTCCATAGCTCCTTCTATCTTGGATAATTTTTGTTCAGTGTGCTTNACATATATTTCATTGAGGCGCGACCGCGTTAAAAGAATCTCTTTCGCATGAATTTCTATGTCTGTTGCCTGTCCTTGAAAACCGCCAGAAGGCTGATGAATCATTATTTTTGAATTTGGCAAACAATACCTTTTTCCTTTTGCCCCNGCAGTAAGNAACAATGACCCCATGGATGCGGCTTGCCCTATACAGACCGTAGAAATCTCGGGCCGAATATATTCCATTGTGTCATACATCGCCAAGCCAGAAGTCACCATACCGCCTGGCGAGTTTATGTACATGGAGATATCTTTTGTTGGATTGTCTGCCTCAAGGAATAGAAGTTGNGCGCAAACAACACTAGCCACTGCATCATCTATTGGACCAACTACAAAAATAATGCGTTCTTTCAGCAGTCGCGAATATATATCAAAAGCTCGCTCACCTCTGCTGGTCTGTTCTACCACCATGGGAATTAANCTGCTCATGTAAGTCTTTTGTAGCACCATCTCGTTCTCTTTTTTTGATGAAAACACAACTCAATAAAAGTTTTCCTAATATTTATAATTTCTACTTCCGTTATTTCCCGGCCTTTTTAATGGTTTTTTTNGTAGACACTTTTTTAGCTGGAGCCTTCTTGGCAGACNCCTTCTTCTTCTTTGTTTCCTTCGGTTTAACTACCTCTTCATTTGCGGGTTCAGCAAGCAGTTCGTCNCGCGTTACCTTTTTTTCTGAAACTTCCGCCATTTCTGTTATAAAATCCACAATTTTATCCTCGTAGAGCGGGGCTCTAATGCTGGCCATCGCCTGAGGATTTTTTTGGTANAGTTCCATAATTTGCTTTTCTTGCCCGGGATAGCGAGACGCCTCCTGGAAAAGAGCACGCTGTACCTCTTCGTCCGAAACCTCGATATTATTTAATCTGCCAACTTCTTGCAGCACCAAAGCAAGTCGAACTCTTCGTTCAGCTATTTGTCTATATTCCTTCTTGTCGTCATCCGATAAAGACTCATCAACAGGTGTTGCACCCTCGCCGTCTTCATTATTATTTTCTTGTTGATCCAAGTTGGATGTATTTGCATTTTCTTCGTTTGCTTTGACGGCCTGACAAATAGAGGCATATTCCTGATCAGACATGCTTTGAGGAACATCAAACGGTTTTACATCCTCTANCTTGTCGAGTAGCTCTCTTTTTAATCTTGCTTTTGTAGTCTGCTCCAATTCCTGCTCTATTTGAGTTTTAAGAGCATCTCGGAGGGCCGAAAGTTCTTCNAAGCCAAATAATTTGGCAAAATCATCATCGATTTTCACCTTCGTTGATTGCCGTATCTCTTTGATTTTAGTATCAAAAAAAGCGTTTTTCCCTGACAAATTAGCTTGACTATAATTTTCTGGGAATTTTACCTCAACCTTAACTGAAGCACCCGCTTTCTTACCAACGAGCTGCTCTTCAAAACCAGGAATAAACTGATTAGAACCTAATTCGAGATGATGACCTTCCGCACTTCCACCATCAAATTTTTCACCATCCACCGAACCAACAAAATCAATTACTAGAATGTCTCCAATTTTTGATGCCCTCTTTGAACTGATTGGCTCTGATCCTTTATGCTGTTCTGCTAACTTTGATAGCGCATCATCAATATCTTTCTCATTAGCTTCAGCGACTAGTTTTTTTAATTTCAATACGGAGTAATCTAGCGGTTCTATTTCAGGCATTAATTCTACGGAGAGATTGAACTCTAAGTCCTTGCCCTCGTCAAACGAGACAACCTCTATGTTTGGTTGGGTAGCGGGACGCAGCCCTCTTTCATCTAGTGCTTGTTGAGAAGATTCGTTGACAGACTTCTCGAGAACTTCTCCTAGCAATGACTGACCAAATCTCTTTTTTACCAGCGTGGCGGGTACTTTACCTGGCCTGAACCCAGGCAGTTGCAGGGTTGGAGCGATCTCCTTTAATCGTTCATCAACCTTGCTGTCAATTTCAGCGGCGGCGATAACAACTTTAAATTCTCTTTTGAGCCCCTCTGTAATCGTTTCTGTAACTTCCATAAACTCATCCGATCCAATACATTTACCTGCAGGCTATTAATTGTTTTGCCTCAGATTAGAAAATATAATGTTATTCAGTTCCCTGCANATCCCGACTNCGCGTATTAACAATAATCACCNGTTTGGTGCGGGTGAAGGGACTTGAACCCCCACGGCTTTCGCCACCAGAACCTAAATCTGGCGTGTCTACCAATTCCACCACACCCGCGTCAAACGAACTATTGTTTAAAATTCCTTCGTTCTTTTGAACACTACCAGCATGGCTAACGGATGGAAGCTTATCCGTCAACAATACTTATGCAAAAAAACATCGATTATTTCTTCAAAATAGTTTTAATCAAGGCAGAAGTGGCAATATTTTGTGCTGACTCATATGATGAACTATTTGATTGTATTTCCTTTAAATTATAATTGTAGTTAACCATTATGCCAAATGATTGCCGCTTCCCTTTTTTTGAAGTATCAGCCGCCCAATTTAACCTGAATACAGAGGCACCGTTTGATAGATGAAAGTGAGCAACTGGGTCCTTTGCCTTACCTCTTCTATTCTTTGCATAACACAAATACTCAGCAGCTAGCCTAATCAAGGGAGCTTCTAAATCTTTAAATAATTGTTGATGATTATTGTCGCCTATTCCATCCAATTTGGGAATTAAATCCTTCAAAATAGACGCATCAACAGTTTGTTTTGTGTACTTTACTAAATTTTTCCTATCAGCCGGTTTAAGCAAGTCTTTATGACTTAGTTCAAGTTGCTCATTCAACCAATTAGCAAAACCGGGAATTGGGGAAAGGGTCGCAAATGTTTTTAAGTTAGCCGACTCAAGACTTAGTTTTTCCACAACCATTTTTATCAAAAAGTTACCAAAGCTAATTCCATCNAGTCCTCTTTGGGCATTAGAAATAGAATAAAAAATTGCCGTATCAGCATCCCTTTGATCACTGCTTGAATTAGACTCGTCTAGTAGTCTGTCAATGTTATCAGAAATTCCCCGAACAAGAGCGACCTGAACAAATATTAACGGCTCACTTGGCATATTTGGATGAAAAAATCCGAAACAACGTCTATCAGGTCCAAGACGGTTTTTTAAATCAGCCCACGAACGTATAGCGTGAACGGATTCATAAGCAATTAATTTTTCTAACAAAATCGCCGGCGAACTCCATTCNATGCGCGTGAGCTCCAATAAACCAATATCAAACCAAGCCGATAACATTGAGCGCAGATCGTTTGAAAGGNCGCTAATTTCTGGGTAATCTTTTACCAAAGCTAACATTTCAGTCCGCATGTCCACTAAAAATTTAACGCCATCTGGGAGCGTCGTGAAACGCCCCAACAGTGATCGCCAAGGAGGCTGCAGACTCATTTTGAGTTTTTGTTCAGCTTGCAACCTTAGCTCAATATTTTCTCCGGCAGTTAAAACATCCTGAATTTTTTCGTCTACAACTTCTCTGTCNACATCAAAACTCGTTGCTAATGCCCGAAGNAATTTCGACCGGCCATCTTGATTAAGTTCAAGNTATATCTTCCCNATCTCNGCAGCTCTGGNTCTTAAGGAAGCCTCGTCGCTTTTTCCTTTTATACAATTGTTTANCTCAACCATCACTTTATCTAGATCATCTTGGGGNAGATCGGGTCTCGGTTTTCCAGAAATATANTTTACAGTCGAGCTNGAAAGTTCATCCCAAGCTCTCCATAAGTTAGCTATTGTTTTATCTATAAACGTTGNTCTANTCGAACTTGTCATTAACANTNACCNGAAGGAAAAATGTTNGGTTTCAGTATACCCAAGCCAGTAATCACNCAGTAAACACCTATCTTAAATTATTATTATATNCNTTNAGCTAGGATNAATATAGCTGATGCTTGTGGGGCGAGTGATGGGACTTGAACCCACGGCTTCCAGAATCACAATCTGGCGCTCTAACCACCTGAGCTACACCCGCCACATAAAGCAAAGGTTGTAGTAATCTACACAGGTATTTCAGTCAACCAAAATGGCCCGCTAATTTTTTAATAGCCGCATCTAGTACAAAATTTTTCTTTGCAAAACAGAACCTTATAAATTTTTTCTCAAGTGAAGAATTATAAAAAGCGCTAACCGGCACTCCGGTCACCCCAGCCTTTGTTGTTAGATATTCACAAAACTGAATATCATCGCCCTCGAATCCTACACCCTCAACATCTACAAATAAAAAATAGGTTCCCTGGCAAACAATAGGCTTAAAACCAGGCACCTTCGACAATCCTGCAGATAACCTGTCCCGTTTGGCTTTCATATCAATATTGAGGCGACTGAAATAAAGATCGCTCTGATTAAGGCCATCTGCCACCGCCCGCTGCAAATTAGGAGCAGTTGTAAACACAAGAAATTGATGGGCTTTCGATACGGCCTTCAAAAGATACTCGCTTCCCGTCAAATAGCCTACTTTCCAACCTGTGAGAGAAAAAGTTTTACCAGCCGAGCCTATACGTATCGATCTATCCCTCATGCCCGGCAACGTCATTAACGGGATGTGTTTTCTATTATCANATACNATATGTTCGTANACCTCATCACATATAGCGATGGCATCATANTCCTCTATTAATTTAGCAATNAACTCCAGTTCCTTCATATCGTATACTTTTGAAGCTGGGTTCTGAGGTGAATTGATAAGCACTAGTTTAGTTTTAGGGGAAAAAGCTGATTTTAGCGCCTTTTCATTCAATTTCCAATCTGGTGGTTTAATCGACACCCTTTTCGGAACTCCACCGGCGCGCTCAATCATTGGCAGATAGCAATCATATAATGGTTCAATCACCACCACTTCGTCACCCGGATTTAAAAGACCTAAAAAGCAAGCAGCCAACCCTTCCGTTGCACCGGAAGAAACCATAGTTTCGGTTTCCCAATCTATGTCAAGGCCGTAGAAACGCTTATTATGCGCAGCAATAGCCTTTCGTAAATCTGGAACCCCCAACATTGGGGGATACTGATTGGGTATATCAAAAAGATAATCTGACGCCTTTTCTAATACCATGTTGGGTCCAAAATCGTCGGGAAATCCCTGACCCAGATTTATTGAATTATTCTCTATTGCAAGACGCGACATCAGCTCGAAAACAGTCGTGCCGTATCCGCCTAGTACAGAGTTGACCGCTTTCATCGCAAACTCCCTTATTAACAGTTATTTTAGAGGTAAACAGAAAAAATTAGATAAATCTCCATGTAAAATCTATGTATGTAAAGAGATTTTGCGATAACTCTAATCTCGTTAGTATTTGATGCGCTATACAGACTTTACAAAGTTCGTACAATGCTCCAAAAATCTATATTTATTAAGATTAAAACTTAAAAGGAAGATCTCTATGTTAGCAGAGCGAATGAACCACTTGGGTACCGAAACTGCGTTCGAAGTTCTCGCTAGAGCCAACGCGCTGGAGGCTGAGGGAAGACAAATAATTAACCTTGGCATTGGACAACCAGATTTTAAAACTCCCGGCCATATAGTCGAGGCCGCGATTAAAGCATTGAAAGATGGTCATCACGGCTACACGCCAGCAAGCGGTATTCCTTCACTCCGTCAAGCTATTTCAGATGACCTGGAGAACCGGCATGGCGTTGAAATAGAACCCAATAGGATATTAGCGGTACCAGGGGGTAAAGTGACAATGTTTCTTGCAATGATGCTTTACGGTGAAGCCGGGTGTGAAATACTCTACCCTAATCCTGGTTTTCCAATATATGAATCAACAATAAGGTTCTCAGGGGCAAAACCAGTCCCAATCCCCTTAAGAGAAGAAAATGGCTTTGCTTTTTCAGCTGAAGAAGTGTTATCAAAAATAAATGAGAAAACACGATTGATAATCCTCAATAGTCCAGCAAATCCCACCGGCGGCGTGGTTCCGCGTGTTGAATTTGACTCACTGATACAAGGCTTGGAGAGATGGCCCAATGTCGCAATTATGAGTGACGAAATCTATGGTCAAATGCTCTATGATAATCAAGAACATATAAGTTTGCTTAAATATGCTGAAATAAGTGATCGGCTTATTCTTTTAGATGGATGGTCAAAAACTTATGCAATGACCGGGTGGAGGCTGGGCTACAGCGTATGGCCAAAAACGGTGGTATCGCACGCAGAAAAGTTGTGCGTAAATATTCATTCATGCGTAAACGCGTCCGCACAATTCGCTGGCATAGCTGCATTAAAGGGCGACCAATCTCCGGTCAAAAAGATGGTCTCAGCTTTCGACGAGCGACGCGCTGTGATTGTAGATCAATTAAATCAACTTCCAGGTTTTAACTGCATACAACCAGGAGGAGCTTTCTACGCTTTTCCAAACATCAAAGAAACAGGCATGACATCTGACGAACTTCAAAAGAAACTACTCGAAGAAGCTGGTGTGGCAGTAATCTCAGGTACAAGTTTTGGAGAATATGGAGAGGGATACCTGAGGTTTTCTTATGCAAACTCAACTGATAATATTTTAAAAGCAGTGGCTTCAATCAAATCCTGCCTTTAATANATTATTTCTGCTCAATTTTTAGACAGCTGATTAATTTTTCATCTTTTCTGNAAGAATAAGAACTTCAATTTTTCTAAATAACATACTGTAATTATTGAATATTATTAGANATGGNTTGTGGCATGGTAACTGCAANATNAAGTGTTATTTGAAAGAGTCATCTGGATCGTTTGATGAAGAAAATTGAGGCTATAATAAAACCTTTTAAGCTGGATGAGGTAAAAGAGAAGTTACATGAAGTAGGAATTAAAGGTATAACCGTCACCGAAGCAAAGGGTTTTGGTCGTCAAAAAGGACATACCGAGCTTTACCGAGGTGCAGAATACGCGGTAGATTTTCTTCCCAAGATTAAAATAGAAGTNGTTATGGAGGAAGATCAAGTAGATCAAGCCGTGGAAGCTATACAAACATCNGCATTCACCGGTCGTATTGGGGACGGTAAAATCTTTGTTTCTACGATAGATCAAGCAATTAGAATTAGAACAGGAGAAAAAGGGGCGGAAGCTTTATAAAAGCCCATAAAGGGCCAAATGCTCGCTAAAAATCGACCACTAGAAAGGAAAATCATGTCAGACGTTAGCTCAATATTAGGAATGATAAAAGAAAACGATATACGTTTTGTCGACCTACGCTTCACAGACCCGCGAGGTAAATGGCAACATTTAACGCAAGCTGTATCAACTATTGACGAAGAGTCCCTTGTTGAGGGTTTTATGTTTGACGGTTCATCAATCGCTGGCTGGAAAGCCATAAATGAATCGGACATGTGTTTAAAGCCCGATCTTTCAACAGCGACAATCGACCCTTTCTTTGCGCAAGCTACACTAGTGCTTGTTTGTGATGTGTTGGAGCCAACAACCGGTTCGCCTTACAACCGAGATCCCNGATCAACTGCAAAGGCTGCTATCGAATATATGGCTGACCAAGGNATCGGGGACACAGCATTTTTTGGACCAGAAGCTGAGTTTTTTGTTTTCGACGATGTAAAATTCGATGTCCAGATGAATAGAGGCTATTACGAAGTAGATAGCTCAGAGGGGCCATACAATNCGGCCAGAGAATACGAAGAAGGTAACCCGGGTCACAGACCAGGGGTGAAAGGTGGTTATTTTCCAGTCCCCCCCGTTGATTCAGAACAAGACCTTCGTAGCGAAATGCTNGCAGTNATGGAAGAGATGGGCGTAGAAGTGGAAAAACACCATCACGAGGTTGCGCCGTCTCAACACGAACTAGGTATGAAATTTGGNACGCTCATAGCAACAGCTGACAACCTTCAGAAATATAAATACGTTGTTCATCAAGTGGCGGCCTCGTATGGTAAAACGGCAACATTTATGCCGAAACCTGTTGCAGGGGATAACGGGTCCGGGATGCATGTTCACCAGTCAATTTGGAAAGGCAGCGAGCCTATGTTTGCTGGCTCTGAATACGCCGATTTATCAGAAACTTGCCTCCACTACATTGGCGGTATAATCAAACATGCAAGGGCTATAAACGCTTTTAGTAACTCAATAACTAATAGCTATAAGAGATTAGTTCCTGGTTTTGAAGCGCCTGTTCTTTTGGCATATTCATCCAGAAACAGATCAGCTTCTTGTCGTATTCCGTTCGTAAGCAATCCGAAAGGAAAACGTGTAGAGGTGCGCTTTCCTGATGCAGCAAGCAACCCGTATTTAGCTTTTTCTGCTATGCTAATGGCAGGTCTAGATGGAATAAAGAATAAGATACATCCTGGAGATCCCATGGACAAAGACTTGTACGAACTGCCACCAGAGGAATTAAAGGATATACCCACAGTCTGCGGATCACTAAGGGAAGCTCTAGCGGCTCTTGATACTGATCGGGCATTTCTTACAGAAGGAGGGGTATTTGACGATGATCAAATCGATGCATATATCGAGTTGAAAATGGAAGAGGTTCTAGCTTTTGAACAGACACCTCACCCAATAGAATTCCAAATGTACTACTCCGTGTAGAACAATAAAGAGAGCGACGTTTTAAGGGTGCCTAAGACATATCTTAGGCATTCTATGTCTAGTGCTATCAAACTTCACTTTTCACGTTTTCGATAAAGAAATCACTTGATTTGAGGCCACTTCCAGTAAGAATAACCACAGTGGTATCGTTCGGATCAACTAAATTTCGTGTGCAAAGCTTTTCTAACCCAACAGCAGCGCTAGCACATGTAGGCTCTACGAAGAACCCATGACGTGACAATTCAAGCGTGCCCTCCAGAATCTCTTCTTCGCTAACCTCAACAGCCCCGCCCTTTGTAGTTTTTAAAACGTTCAATATTGTTTCTAATCTAATTGGTTTCTTGATTGCCGTCCCCTCCGCTATGGTTTTACTGAAATTTAAATTATCTAAAGCTTGAATTCCATGCTGGAAGCAGGCAACGATAGGACAACAATTTTTGGGCTGAACAACAAATATTTTAGGAAGCTTTGTAATTTGTTTTGCTGCTAGTAATTCTTTGAATGCGATATAACATCCCAAAACATTACTTCCGGCACCAGTGGGAATTATAATATTATCCGGGGCCTTAAAATTCAGATCTTCCCACAATTCATAGCCCAACGTCTTTGTTCCCTGAAGGAAAAACGGATGCCAATTGTGACTAGCGTAGAAAACACTTTTAGCCATTTCTAAAGCTGCTTGCTCAGTTTCCTCTCTGCTGCCAGGAACCAAATGCACCTTGGCTCCGTAGGCTTTTATTTGTGAAATTTTGGGTGCGGACGCGTTTGATGGGGTTACAATATTTACAGAAATACCTGCAGCTGCTCCATAAGCAGCTATCGCGGCACCCCCATTCCCTGAACTATCTTCGACCACCTCTTTAATATTCTGCTGCTTTAAAAAAGACATCATTACGGAAGCGCCACGGTCTTTGAAAGAGCCGGTTGGCGAAAACCACTCTAATTTAAATAAAGCCCTTCTTTCTCTGAAAGAAAAGGGGACAAGTGGTGTGCAGCCCTCTCCCAAGCTGACGGGTTCTGGTATTTTACATGGAAAAGCACTTTTATAACGCCAAATTGACTTTTCGGCAGATTTAATCAAGTCTGGGGTGATCCCCTTCACTTCAGAAAAATTTAAAGGAGATTTTGTGTCTGAACACCAGCGAGGTTCAGACAGGCTGTACTTCTCTCCACTATTTTCGTCCACCAAAAAAGCTTTTCTCATTTCCTAACAACCCTTTTCTTGGATGGTGCACTAAACTGTCGTAAGAAAAGACTAAAACTTTATATAATAACAATATGTTGTATTTTACAAGTGACAGATATACTTTATTGAGTATAGTCCATCATACGATAAAATACGTTGGATAAATAATTTATGAATGACTTATTCCAGTCTATACCGAAGTCTAAAGATAAAGAATATTCAGCTAAAGATATTGAAGTTCTAGAGGGACTGGAACCAGTCCGGCGACGCCCTGGAATGTACATAGGAGGGACGGACCCGCAGGCGATGCACCATTTAGTTGCTGAAGTATTAGATAACTCAATGGATGAAGCAGTAGCAGGATACGCAAATCGTATTGAAATACATCTAGCTAAGAGTATGACTGTCACAATAACCGATAATGGAAGAGGTATCCCCGTAGACCCACACCCAAAATACAAGGACAAGTCTGCCTTGGAGGTTATCCTAACAACTCTCCACGCAGGTGGTAAATTTTCAGACGAGGTGTACAGTACCTCGGGGGGGTTACACGGGGTTGGGATTTCTGTTGTTAATGCACTGTCTGATGTATTGTCTGTAGAGGTAGCCAGGGATCAAAGATTATTTTCCCAACAATATCAACAAGGCTCCGCTTCCACTAACCTTGTTGACGAGGGCCCAGTAAGAAATAAGCGCGGCACTAAAGTTAGCTTCCATCCCGACCCAGAGATTTTTGGTAAAACCGCTCAATTTAAGCCGTCTGCCTTATATAAAATGGCCAAATCTAAAGCATATTTATTCAAAGGCGTGGAGATAAGATGGTCGTGCGATACAGAGCTAGTCACGAACGATACTGCCACTCCAGATACCGAAATAATTCACTATCCAAACGGATTAACCGATTATTTAAAAAGTGAGTTAAACAACAGGAAAATTATGGGCAATACTGTATTTTCTAATGAAAAAGAGACCGGAAAAGAAAGGATCGAATGGGCTCTCGCTTGGCCAGATGACAATGATGACGGCTTTTTGAATTCCTATTGCAATACAATCCCAACCCCACAGGGTGGAACCCACGAGGCTGGACTAAAATCTGCTCTTTTAAAGGGAGTTAGAACATATTCTGATCTATCGGGTATGACAAAACGAATCTCGCAAATTACAACAGAAGATATAATGGCGGGTTGCTGTATAGCTTTATCAATCTTCATTAGGGACCCTCAATTTCAAGGTCAGACGAAAGAACGCCTTGTAAGCACACATGCAAATAAACTGGTGGAACAGGCTATTAAAGATCACTTGGATCATTGGCTATCTGGTTCTCCTGAATTAGGTAAACAGCTAATAGAACGCTTCATAGAGAAGGCAGAGGAAAGGCTGCGTAAACGCCAACAGAAAGAAGTTAGCCGAAAATCGGCTACTCGCAGATTACGCCTTCCTGGAAAATTGACCGATTGCAGCCTTGGAGACGCAAGCGGCACAGAGCTTTTTATCGTCGAGGGTGACTCAGCGGGCGGGTCAGCCAAACAAGCAAGAGATCGAAAAACTCAGGCTATACTTCCTCTTCGTGGAAAAATACTCAATGTTGCAAGTGCGTCGGCCGATAAGCTTCGTGCTAATCAAGAATTAACTGATTTAATCCAAGCAATCGGTTGTGGAACTGGTGATGAATATAGCGAGTCTTCACTGAGGTACGAGAAAATAATCATCATGACCGATGCTGACGTGGACGGTGCACATATAGCCTCTCTTTTGATGACGTTTTTTTATCGGCAGACCCCTCAGCTTATAGAAAATGGGCATCTCTTTTTAGCTATGCCCCCGCTGTTTAGGATTACACAAGGGGGGATTACATACTATGCGAAAGATGAAGTCCATAAAGAAGAAATTATTAGTAATCAGCTATCTTCAAAAACGAAAATTGAAATAAGTCGATTTAAAGGACTTGGAGAAATGCCGGCCTCTCAATTGAAGGAAACAACAATGTGTCCAGAGAAAAGAAATCTATTAAAAATAACGATACCAAGTTCACATGCTGTAGAAGCTCAATCAATAAACACTAACCCAAAAAGCCGTGCCGATGTTGATAGAACCGTTGAGACCTTAATGGGAAAAAAACCAGAACTTAGATTCTCATATCTACAGGAAAATGCGAGGTTTGTTACTTCGCTTGACGTCTGATCGCATTATTTCAATAATTTCTTTATTTTTCTTCAAGAGCAAGTCTTTCTAATTCCTCATAATCTACTTTTGGATCCATAAACGCTTGCTGCATCGCAAACTCTCTGGCTTTAACCAAATTCACTAAAGCTTCGTTGAAGGGAACGCTTATATTTAGTGATTTTGCTTCCGATACTAAAGCTCCATTTAGCGCGTCAATCTCTGTCAAACGCCCTGCCTCTATATGCTGTTGCATAGAAGGTTTATTATATCGGGCTCGTGTTAAGCGTTTGACGTAAGTGATCATATCGTTGTTGGGCAACTTAATACCTTTTGCTTCTACCACAGCCATAATCTCTTCAAGAATTTTGGTTTGCATTTCGGCAGCAGCAATATTTCGCGCAATTTCCCCTGAACGGAGGCCTGTCACAGCGCATAACGGGTTGATACCACAATTGACAACGAACTTCCCCCAGATAACGCCTAGTATATCGGCTGTTATTTCGGGGCTTAATGATGCCTTTTTAAATGCTTCTGCTAGATCTTTCACCCTTTTTGATATAGCTCCATTTAATTCTCCTATGAACGTGGTACCATCATTTGTATGACTGACATGCCCTAAATCCTCTAACGCCGCGCTATGATAACTTATACCACCGACTACCCTCTCCTCTCCAAGAACCGCAGACAAAGCCTCTATATTACCAATACCATTTTGAAGAGTAATTACCCATCCATCAGGCTTAAGCACTGTCGCGACAGAACTAGCAGCTGATTTTGTCCCTGTCGTGTGCGCTTGGAATAAAACGACATCGGCGCTATTGACGAAATCATTTTCGTGAGCGCTGATGTTTACTTTTTGAACCCGTTGACCTCCAATGCCTGATATTCTAAAGCCGTCTTTCTTTACAGATTTAATATGATCTAAATTAACATCTAAAAAATCCACTTCGTAACCGGCATCTATAAGGCTCAAACCATAAACACCTCCCATCGCTCCTGCCCCAACCACACAAAACCGCATAGATATCTCCTAAAAATCTGCCACAATCTTCCTATACGAGATTCATTCTCTGTACATCTCGATATGCAATACCCCCTCATCATCATAAGGAGGAGAAATCGATATATATTGAAGGCTATGATAAAAGCTTTCAAGGTAATATTGTGCGTTTAATCTGATACGAGAGGATTTATAATTCGACTCACACCAATCATGTGCCTCCTCCATGAGCCTCCTTCCTAGGCCGTGGTTTCTAAATTTTTTTGAAACCATCACACGGCCTATAGAAACTTCTTCATATTGAGAGCCCGCAGGAAGCACTCGGCAGTACGCCGCCAATTCATCATTTTTTCTTGCCTGNATATGACTTGAAATCATGTCAAATTCGTCGATGTCTTCATAGATGCATTTTTGTTCAATAATAAAAATTTGTTGCCGCATTCTAACTATTTGATGTAGTTGATTATTATTTAGTTCGCAAAAGCTTGAGCAACTCCATTCAAGATTATTAAAATTATTCAATTTAAAGCTCCGTGATTTTGGGTCAGATTAAGACGAATTTTGGCGACCGCACTTAATGGGGCTAACTGAAATTGTTTATCNGGCAAGTTTGATAGCCACTTTTCTAATGTCCTTAATGTTGTTGATCTTGCGTGACCTATAGCTATTACTGTTCCCCTATCAAGGGCTATTTTTTCAGCTTCTTTGAGACGAAGNATAATCTCCTCTTCCACATCCACGTCATCCAAAAATACATCACGAGAAACAATGGGGATGCTNAGTTTAGCTCCAAGTTCCATCGCTTGGGAGTCNGGAGTTGTTAGAGAATCTAGAAAAAGTTTTCCGGAAACCTTTAAATNATTTAATAAAATAGACATTGACTTGTAGTCTGAAGTAAACCGNCTCCCCATATGATTATTGGCTCCGATTGCTCCCGGAAATGCGTTTAAAGCACTTGCCAATCGCTTGTTGATTTCTGCTTNGTCCATATTAATCATCAAAGCACCGGGACCTGGATTTGCATCGCCNCTCGGTTCCATGGGTAGGTGGATAAGAAGTTCGTGTCCTCTATTTCGAGCAAACTTAGTTTGTTTTGATAAGTCTTTAGCATAAGTTAAATATGATAAGGTGAGAGGAGCTCTCAAACTGGCAGCCCGGTCAGAATTAAATCGATTGAGTCCCATATCATCCAAAACGATTGAAACTAAAGCCCGATTATCTATCCTTTTAAACTTTACGGCATGCGACAACCAGTTGGTTTCAAGAAGCGCGGTATCTTTTTTGGGAGACACATCCTGCTTACCATTANAAACACCTAGCTTTGGTTGCAACTGGGNTTGACTACGCNGNTCGCGTTTTAGCTCCCCTTTACTCTCTTGTTCACGCTCGCCCAAGTTATNTTTTTTNTTCTTTTGAGAATAAAAAATTGTCGACTTGGTATGATCTGAATCACCGATGTTGACACCAATACCAATACCAATAAAAAAAAGTAATGTTCCACCAACAACGACAATAATTATTCGTAGAAACTTCGATATTTTAACAAATGAATACATTTTGGGTTAGCAGTTTAANAAGTTATTTTTCAATATCAGATTTAACATCATATTTTCTGCTTCTCGGTAATCGATATCTCCTATCTCTTTCTTCCTGGCTTTCATGTTGATATAACTATAATCGGATGAAAAAATAAATCAGTTTATCTAAAAGGTTGCTAAGACGAGAAATGTTTTTACTACTCGATAATTATGACAGTTTTACTTACAACTTGTGGCATTTTTTAGGCCAGTTAGGCGCCGACGTAAAAGTCGTTCGTAATGACAAAATTACTGCTGAACAAGCGCTAGAACTAAAACCAGAAGGTATTATAATCTCTCCAGGCCCCTGTGATCCAGGCAAGGCGGGAATTAGCTTAGAAGTAATTAAGATTGCTCCAAAAAACCTGCCAATTTTTGGTGTATGCTTGGGACATCAGTGTATAGGCCAGGCTTTTGGAGCCAAGATAGTTAGAAGTGCCGAAACTATTCATGGGAAAGTTAGTATAATTAGGCACACCGACTCAGCAATATTTAAAGAGATACCTGAAACATTTTCTGCCACGAGATATCATTCGCTAATTGTGGATAGAAGCAGTCTACCAGAATGTTTAGAAATTACCGCCGAGACTAGCGACGGTACAATTATGGCGATATCGCATCAAAGTCGCCCAATTCATGGGGTTCAATTTCATCCAGAAAGTATTGCTTCCGAATATGGATACACTTTGCTATCAAATTTCCTTGAAGTAAGTGGATGTAAGGCAGCCTCAGCAGAAATATTAGCTAATATGCAATTAGATCTTCTGAGAGCAGTATAATGAGCAAGGAAAACTTGGATCTAAAGCCACTAATTAAAATTGTTTCAGACGGCTGCTCGTTAACTGAAGAACAGTCTAAAGAAGCATTTGATATAATCATGACGGGCAATGCTACCCCCTCGCAAATAGGGGGGTTTTTGATGGCCATGAGAGTACGAGGTGAGACAACGGAGGAAATCACAGGTGCGGCGCTTTCTATGCGGGAGAAAGTGGTCAAGATAACTGCACCACTCGGTGCTATAGATACTGTTGGTACCGGCGGAGATGCATCAGGCACTTTTAATATAAGCACTGCAAGTAGTTTTATTGTTAGTGCCGCCGGTGTTCCCGTTGCTAAACATGGCAATAAAGCCCTTTCATCTAAGACGGGAGCCGCAGATGTTTTAAGCCAACTTGGTGTTAATCTGGATTGCGACATATCGGTGGTTCAAAAAGCTATGGATGAAATTGGCATCTGCTTTCTAATGGCGCCACGACATCACATGGCGATGCGCCATGTTGCGGCAAGTAGAAGCGAACTTGGAACTCGAACAATCTTTAATATTTTAGGTCCCCTGGCTAATCCTGCATTAGTAACAAAGCAGTTGGTCGGTGTCTTTTCCGAATCTTGGGTTGAACCAATGGCACGGGTATTAAAAAGTTTGGGCTCTGAAAGAGCATGGGTAGTTCATGGCTCTGACGGACTGGATGAGATTACGACTACTGGCATTACGAAAGTTGCCGCTCTAGATAAAGGGGATATCACCACTTTCACGATTCATCCAGACGATGCTGCCATAGAATTGGCACAACCAAAGGACCTTAAGGGCGGCCTTCCAAAACAAAATGCTGAAGCTTTACTCAATCTTCTGAAGGGCGAAAAAGGTGCATACCGTGATATTGTCGTTTTTAATTCTGCAGCCGCTTTAATCATTTCGGGTAAAGTTAGCACTCTTAAAGAAGGTGCAAGGTTAGCCGCAGATATGATCGATAACGGCCAAGCCAAACAAAAATTAGATCAATTAGTCTCAATTACTGCGCAAAATGGCTAGAAAAGTATGAAAAACGTTTTACTAGAAATCTGCGAACAAAAATTAGTGCACATAGAAAAACGCAAACGCCAAAAACCGGAGAACCAATTATTACTCGAAGCTAAAAAAGCGACCAAACCAAGGGGTTTCTTGGAAGCGTTGCAAGAAAAAAGTAAAAATGGCTACGGGCTTATAGGCGAACTAAAAAAAGCTTCGCCGAGCAAGGGCTTAATTAGGCAAGAATTCAATCCAACAGAGTTAGCAATAGCCTACGAAAGAGGCGGTGCTGCTTGCCTTTCGGTTCTAACGGATATTCCATACTTCCAAGGCAACGATAATTTTCTAGTTCAAGCCAGAGAGGCAACCACTCTCCCGGTCCTGAGGAAAGACTTTATGTTAGACACCTACCAAGTAATTGAGTCCCGGGCACTGGGTGCAGATTGCATACTGCTTATAATGGCAGCACTAGAAGATAGTTTAGCTAAAATTTTAGAAGATTGCGCTATAGAGTTAGGAATGGATGTGCTGGTTGAAGTCCACGACGAAGTTGAACTTAATCGGGCTTTGAAGCTCAAAACGGCACTTCTCGGTGTAAATAATCGCAATCTGAAAACAATGGTAACTGATTTAGGCATGACGGAAAGGCTCGCTTCTATTGCGCCTTCAGAAAAAGTCCTTGTGTCAGAAAGTGGCTTACGCACAAATATGGATTTATCCAGAATGGCACGAGTTGGTGCGAGATGTTTTTTAATCGGAGAATCAATAATGATACAGACCGATGTAGAAAACACAACTAGAGCGCTTTTATCGGAAGTAATTTGAGATATTGAGAAAAAAGATGTCTAACTTTAATCATTTTGATCAAGATGGAAACGCAATAATGGTTGATATTTCCAAAAAGGAAATAACCGAGCGGGTCGCCGTTGCCTCATGCGACGTATTGGTGCGGGCAGAAACAATGGCGTTAATTTTGAAAGGAAATATAAAAAAGGGCGACGTTTTATCTGTAGCTAGACTTGCCGGTATTCTAGGGGCAAAAAAAACTCCCGACCTTATTCCTCTGTGCCACCCTTTAGCTCTCTCCTCTGCTGAAATAGATTTAAGATGTGATGAGAAACAGAATATCATCGAAATAACTTCGAGGTGCAAAATTAATGGCAGAACAGGTGTAGAGATGGAGGCTTTGACAGCGGTTAGCGTAGCAGCTCTTACTATCTATGACATGTGTAAGGCGGTAGATAGAGGTATTAAAATAACTAATATACGGCTCTTGGAAAAAGTTGGTGGAAAATCAGGGCAGTGGCGTGAACAATAGATCCTTCTTATCTGTAAAAGACGCGTTACAACGGATAATCAAAGACATTTCGACTGTCTCAACAGAAGAAGTTTCGCTTACTTCTGCGCTAGATAGAGTTACTGCTGAAGATGTGAAAGCAAGGCGCAGTCAGCCTCCTGTCGCGGTATCATCCATGGATGGATATGCGGTTAAAAGCGAGGACGTAACTAATGTTCCTAGCAAACTTATTCGTGTAGCCAGCGTTCCGGCGGGCCGCGAATACACAAAAAAGCTAAAAAATGGTGAAGCGGTCCGAATTTTTACTGGCGCACCTGTTCCCAAAGGGGCGGATACTATCGTCATTCAGGAAGATGTTATAGCCTCTTCAGAAACTGATGGTTCAGAAATCACTATTGTAAAAGGTGCGAAGAAAGGGGTTTACATAAGAAGATCTGGTTTAGACTTTAAGAATGGTGAGATTGGAATTCCAAAAAACAAACGACTTACATCGCGAGATATAGGCCTAGCTGCCTCAATGAACGTACCATGGATATTGGTAAGGCGCCGGCCCCGTATAGCAATACTTGCGACTGGCGATGAAATAGTCCGGCCTGGCGAGAGCGCTTCAAAAAACCAAATAGTAAGCTCGAATAGCTATATGCTGCATGCATTTATGACTGCCCTAGGTGCGGACGTGCAGATACTTGGTATAGCACCAGATAATACCGACACTATTGGGGCATTAGCCAGGGAGGCATATGGATCCGATCTTTTAGTGACAACTGGCGGAGCCTCTGTTGGAGAGCATGACTTAATTCAGAAAGCTCTCAGCACTGACAAATTTGGCAAACAAGGCCTAAACTTAAATTTTTGGAAAATAGCCATGCGACCAGGTAAACCACTTATTTTTGGAGAGTTGCAACAGAAACCGTTTATAGGCCTACCAGGAAACCCTGTCTCAACAATGATTTGTGGTCTAATTTTTCTCAAACCTGCGATTGAAACCATGTTAGGTTTGGAACACAAACAGGAAACTGTTTTTGCCTCTCTATCAAAAGATCTACATAAAAATGATGAGAGACAGGATTACCTAAGAGCCTACTATTTCGATACAAAAAAAGGAGAAAAAATCGTTGAGCCATTCCCATTACAAGACAGTTCCATGATGGCTAACCTTGCGAAGGCAAATTGTTTAATTGTTCGAGAACCGTTCGATAAAAAAAGAAAAAAAGGCGATACAGTAAAAATTATTAAACTTGATACGTGTTTTTAAACAATTCTTATTTTCTTAGAGTGGTGAATAATTCCGTAAGGCCTAGCATGAGAGCCCTACAGAAGAAAGTAACAGTATATCTATTCTAACAAACGGGAGTTTTCGATGCCAAACGCTGGAGCAGCTTTACTGGAAACACGCATACCTTCACCTAAACCAGAATGGTTATCTCAACTAAAAGAAAAAATAATAGAGCCAGAATTACCAATTATTGACCCTCATCACCACCTTTGGGATATGAGGGGGAATAGGTACTTGCTCGATGAATTAATAGAAGATCTTGGATCAGGCCATAACGTCGTGGCTACCGTATTTCTTGAATGCGCTGCGATGTACCGATATGAGGGACCACCTCAAATGCGTCCAATCGGCGAAACGGAATTCGTTAACGGAATAGCCGCAATGGCAGCAAGCGGAAATTATGGAAAAACCAAAATTTGTGCCGGGATTGTTGGTTTTGCTGATTTGACATTAGGGGCTTCAGTGATAGAAGTTTTAGAAGCTCAGATCAACGCGGGAGGCGGTAAATTTAAAGGCATTCGATATGGCGCTGGCTTCGATAAAAGCGATGTTATAAACAATAGCCATACTAATCCGCCTCCTGGATTATATAGCACTCACAAATTTCGCGAAGGGTTTGCAAAATTGGCTGACTACAGCCTTTCTTTTGAAGCTTGGCTCTACCACACCCAGATAGACGAAGTAAGTATGCTTGCAGATGCCTTTCCGGACCAAAATATAGTACTCAACCATTTTGGAGGTCCAATTGGGATTGGTCCTTACGAGAACAAAAGGGCTGAAGTTTTTGCAAATTGGAAGAAATCTATTTTAAATCTATCAAAGCGAGCAAATGTCTACGTAAAATTAGGTGGATTGGGGATGGTTTTAAATGGCTATCAATTTGAAAATAGGCAAATACCCCCGAACTCCAACGAACTTGCCAACGAATGGCGTCCGTTTTTCGAAACGACAATAGAAGCTTTTGGTCCAGACAGATGCATGTTTGAAAGTAATTTCCCTGTAGATAAAGTGACTTCGACTTACGCAGTATATTGGAATACATTTAAAAGATTAGTATCGCATGCAACGAAAGATGATAAACGATATCTATTTCACGATACAGCAAAGAATTTCTACAGACTGGATTTATAAAAATATCTGGAACGTTCAAAGGTGTTATCGCGTAAAGAGGAATTATTGACAAATTAAGAGAACTAAAGTAGAACAAAATATATTTGTTTCTGCTTTGTTCTCTGTTAGAAGGTTCTTTTACATGCTTACCAGGAAACAGCTAGAGTTATTTAATTTTCTAAAAAAACACCTTAGCGCTAGTGACATTGCGCCATCTTTTGACGAAATGAAGGATGCCTTAAACCTTAAATCTAAATCGGGCATTCACAGGCTGATTTCAGCTCTTGAGGAACGAGGGTTCATCAGAAGACTACCAAATAAAGCCAGGGCGATAGAGATAATAAAAACACCTAGAATAAATCCAGGTGTAGAAAATTTTTCTACAGCTTCACCGCAACGGCATTTTTCCCCAAACGTGATCCCCGGAAATTTTCCGCAGGCACTTAGACTTGACGATAATAAACACAACGAAATCTCAATATTACCACTTTATGGAAAAATTGCAGCCGGCAACCCTATTGAGGCAATAGTGGATACATCACAAAACGTAGCGGTTCCTAATAGTATACTTGGCCAAGGCGACCATTACGCCCTAGAGATAGAGGGAGATTCGATGGTAGAAGCTGGAATATTTGACGGCGATACCGCTATTATTGAGAAATGTGAAACTGCTGAAAATGGCACAATAGTTGTCGCCTTAATAGAAAATGAAGAAGTAACTCTTAAAAAGCTAAGAAAAAGAAATGATTCAATAGCACTAGAGCCTGCGAACTCTCAATACGAGACTAGAATTTTTGGCCCGGATCAAGTTCAGCTGCAAGGAAAGCTGGTTGGACTTATACGGAAATATATTTAATCAAAATGAAATAAAAAATCCACCAGCTAAATGTAGACAAAAGCGCGATTATCATCCGACGACCGTAGACACGGAGGTTAGGTTGCTGGATAGATCAAACAGCTCTGCATTTTAAATAAAATTCCTGTTAACAAATAGTGACTGGATTTATATAGACTATAATGGGTCTAATAAACTTATTCATATTTAAAGGCATTTTCCGAAGTTACAGACGTTGGATGGAGCAAAAGTTCAATCGAAGGAGAGATTACAAATATGACCATAACAACCCGCTTTGCTCCATCACCGACAGGATTCTTGCATATAGGTGGCGCAAGAACTGCCTTATTCAACTACTTGTTTGCAAAGCGACATGGGGGGAAATATCTCTTGCGAATTGAAGACACCGATCGCAAGAGGTCTACGGAACCTGCTGTTGAAGCAATAATTGAAGGGCTAAATTGGTTGGAGCTTTCGGGAGATAATCAACCGGTATTCCAACACTCACGTCAGGAAAGACATAAGCAAGTTGCAAAGTTACTCCTAGAACAGGGTAAAGCCTATAAGTGCTATTGCTCGCCCGAAGAACTGGAAGAAATGCGTTCGCTAGCCCGTAAAGAGGGTAAAACTGCCTTATATGACCGCAGATGGCGTGATCGAGACCCTTCTTCAGGACCATCAAACATTGATCCCGTGATACGAATAAAGAGCCCGTTAGAAGGTGCGACAACGATAGACGATCTTGTGCAAGGTTCGGTAGAAATTAAAAATGAACAGCTAGATGACTTCATTATTTTACGAGCTGATGGCACACCAACATACATGCTTTCGGTTGTAGTTGATGACCACGATATGGGCATCTCTCATGTTATCCGTGGAGACGATCACTTAAATAATGCATTCCGACAACAGCAACTTTTTAGTGCGATGGATTGGGCAACCCCAAAATTTGCTCACATCCCATTGATCCACGGACAAGACGGTACAAAATTATCTAAAAGACACGGTGCGCTTAGTATTGATATCTACAAAGATCAAGGGTACTTGCCAGAAGCCGTATGTAACTATCTTTTAAGGCTTGGTTGGGGGCACGAGAATGACGAAATTATCCCGCGAGAAAAAGCGGTAAAGCTATTTGANATTGGCGCAGTAGGGAAGTCTCCTTCACGGTTTGATATTAAGAAATTAGAAAGCATAAATGGTGTATATATACGANAAGCAGATGAAAATAGGCTGTTAAAACTGGTAGAGAAGCGCCTTCGCCAAAACCCAAAAGCGGTGTTAAACCAGATCAGNTTANACCGGATTAAAAGAGGTTTAACTGGTTTGAAAATGCGTGCGAAGAGTATCGATGATATAGCAAGTGCTGNTATTATTTACTCGCTCATCCCTCCAATAAGCATGGATGAGAAAGCTGAGGCCATTTTGCATAAAGAGGCTCGACAGCTGATTACAGGTCTTTTAAAACCATTTGATAAGTTAACAAATTGGGACAGGGATGGGATCGAAGTTATTCTTAAGAATTACGCAACTGATCGCCAAGTTAAATTTGGAGAGGTCGCTCAACCGCTTAGAGCGACACTCACAGGAACAACAACGTCGCCAGATATATTTGAGGTAATTGAAATTCTTGGGAAGGAGGAAGTAATACTGAGAATTAAGTCAGTTTGCTGAAATGGGTTTTGGGAGTTACAATAATGCCAGTATACTTTTTGCCANGGATGAGAGACAGAAATAACGGTTAGTAAAAGAAGGATAACAGGAATGAACGAGAAAAACTCGGGAACGTTCACACTAATAAATGATAAAACGGGAGATAAGTATACTTTGCCCGTAATAGACGGTACGACAGGGCCAAGTGTAATTGACGTAAGGACCCTGTATGGTGAAACGGATCATTTTACGTTCGATCCCGGGTATACCTCAACAGGATCATGTGAGTCCGCTCTGACATACATTGATGGGGACAAAGGTATACTATTACATCGAGGATATCCAATCGAACAATTAGCGGAGCATAGTAACTTTTTAGAGGTCGCCCATCTTCTTTTATATGGAGATTTGCCCAATNAACAAGAAAATGAAAAATTTGTAACTGATATCACNTACCACACTATGNTGCACGATCAATTGATGAATTTTTACAGAGGATTTAGACGGGATGCTCATCCAATGGCGATCATGTGCGGCGTTGTGGGCGCACTTTCTGCATTCTATCANGACTCCACTGATATAAACGATCCTCATGCCCGAATGGTTGCATCTTATCGTCTTNTAGCAAAAGTGCCCACGATCGCAGCAATGGCTTTTAAGTATTCGTTAGGACAACCATTTAATTTTCCCCAAAATAAGCTAACCTACGCTGAAAATTTTCTGCAGATGTTATTTGGCGTGCCCTCAGAAGACTATGAAATAAACCCTGTTCTTGCACGAGCAATGGACAGACTTTTAATTCTCCATGCCGATCATGAACAAAATGCGTCGACCTCAACAGTTAGACTAGCNGGCTCCTCCGGAGCCAATCCATTTGCCTGTATAGCAGCTGGAATTGCATCCCTATGGGGCCCTGCACATGGGGGGGCAAATGAAGCTGTACTAAATATGCTTAATGAAATCGGAAATAAGTCGAGAGTTGGAGAGTTTGTAAAAAAAGCAAAAGATAAAGACGATCAATTCCGCTTAATGGGCTTTGGGCANCGCGTTTATAAGAATTATGANCCAAGAGCAACAGTTATGATGCAAAGTTGCCACGAGGTTCTAGATGATTTGGGGATAAATGATCCACTTTTAGAATTAGCAATGGAGTTAGAGAAAATTGCTCGTGAAGATGAGTATTTCGTTGAACGCAATTTATATCCTAATGTCGATTTCTATTCAGGCATAATTTTGAAAGCTATGGGCTTTCCATCAAGTATGTTCACAGTTTTATTCGCCGTTGCCCGAACAACAGGTTGGATCGCTCAATGGAAAGAGATGGTAGAAGATCCCTCGCAAAAAATCGGTAGACCAAGACAACTTTATACAGGACCCACACAAAGAGATTATATCCCACTGGCGAAGCGTTAAATGATCTAGTTATTACCTATATTTTTCTGAAAGAATGGGTACCTGTTTAGTGATGCAAAAATATCACGCTTTGTCAGTTGCAAACATATAGGTGATGATCTCAATTGACTTCGGGGAGCGAAACCTTTATCTCAACGCCAGACAAACGGATAAGGGGAGCCTTTTATTATCACGGGCTTTGATGAACTTGGTTTAAGCGAGCAGCTGCTCTCTTCTGTTGCTGACGCAGGATACTCCCAACCAACTCCAATACAGCAACAGGCGATACCNGTGGTTTTGATGGGAAGGGACGTCCTTGGGTGTGCTCAAACAGGCACAGGCAAAACAGCATCCTTTACTCTACCAATGATCGACGTTTTAAGTGCAGGCCGTGCTAAAGCACGNATGCCTCGCTCACTAATATTGTGTCCAACTAGAGAATTGGCGGCTCAAGTCTCGGATAACTTCCAAACGTATGGAAAAAACAATTCATTATCTATGGCACTGCTCATAGGTGGGGTGACTATGAGCACCCAATTACANGCGTTAGATAGAGGGGTTGATGTTCTTATAGCTACNCCCGGAAGACTTTTGGATCACTTTGAACGGGGAAAGATTCTTCTGAACGATGTAAAAGTTTTAGTCATTGATGAAGCTGACCGAATGTTGGATATGGGTTTTATACCAGATGTTGAACGTATAGTTTCATTACTTCCCAAAAAGCGGCAAACTTTATTTTTCTCAGCCACCCTAGACAAAAGTATCCGAAAAATCGCCACCGANTTTTTAACTGATCCGAAAGAAATCTCTGTCGCGCCACCGTCTTCTGCTGCCGACACTGTAGTGCAAAAGCTGATTTACACAGAACAAAAANACAAACGCTTGAAATTACGTGAATTACTAAATAGCGAAAAAGTAACTAACGCTGTGGTTTTTTGTAATAGAAAAAGAGATATAAGTATTTTGTACCGTTCGCTCTTAAAACATGGATTTAACGTNGCGGAACTTCATGGTGATCTACCTCAAACANCTAGAACTTCAACACTTGATAAGTTCAAAGCTGGNGATATNCAACTTCTAATTGCAAGCGATGTGGCCGCACGTGGTTTGGATATCGCAGACCTAAGCCACGTAGTTAACTTTGACGTGCCAAGCAACGCAGAAGATTATGTCCATAGAATTGGAAGAACAGGAAGAGCGGGCAAAAAAGGGAAAGCGTTTACTTTAGCGACATCCGAAGACGAAAAATATTTAACGGCAATAACAAAATTAATAAAAAAACCGATAGAGATTCTTGATATAAAAGACGAACAAGACATTTCGGAAACAGNCAGTAGCAAAAAAATGTGGCCACAGAGGCACAAAGATAAANCTAGATCGTCTAAAAACAGTACCGCTAAAAAGGGCTCTTTTGATGAAAGCAATCGTTATGGAGAGCGTGTTCCCCCACCCGTTTCAACCAATAAACCTACCGTCGGGATGGGTGATCATATCCCAGCTTTCCTGCTACGCTAATCATTACGACTAAAAAAGATATACTTGTCCATATTTTTTTACTAATGCTTTAATAGTCCAAAAGAAGAGCAGAAACAGCCATGGACACGGCCGCTTGCGATGGGTCTACAACTGGTATTTCAAGACTTTCTTGAAGACGCTGTCGATAGCGAGCCATACCCGCACAACCTAAAATCAGTACAGATGCTCCCCTGTTATCCCGCAATACCTTGCCAACTTCTTGCAATCTGTAAAAAGTCTTCTTATCATCACTCAACTCAGCAACTCCAAGTCCTATAGCTAAGTCCCCGGCAAGACGTTTTTCCAGCCCCAAGGATCTAATGTAACGAATATGCCTTGGTATCGATGTATCCAAAATTGCTAATATACCAAACGAGTTCCCGAGTGATAACGCTGTAAGAATCCCACTTTCTGCAATTCCAAACACAGGCTTCTGGGTAACTTCTCTGGCTCCATAGATTCCTGGGTCCGAAAAACATGCTATAACGAAAGCGTCAGCCTCCTCATCACGTCGCTTTATCATATCAACCACCTGAATAGCGGCACAATCTGCATCTTGCTGAGACTCTATACCCGAAGGTCCATCTGAGTTTGTCACGCTCTTTATAATCGGACCACTATCGAACCGAAACGGCTCGAGTGCCATATCCATCGATTCCGTCACCCCTGCGTTGCTATTTGGATTTATTACAATAATTTTGCGTGCCGCTGTCATATTATTTTTGCCCCGATCAATCCCTTACTGACAATTTCATCAACATCATTTGAGAGAGAACTTTCAGCTTTGATTTTTTGTAAATTGTCTATCATTAGCCCTTTTTGATGGCTGTTATGTTTCTGCCAACGGGTTAACGGTAACACTAATCTCGCAGCCAACTGAGGATTGAATCTATCAATATGAATTATATTATCAGAAATTAACTGGTAACCACTACCCTTATTATTATGAAAATGAAGGGGATTATTAGTTGCAAAATTGTTGAGTAAAGATCGCACACGATTTGGGTTTGTGATATCGAATTTCGAATGCTGTACTAGTGATAATACGTCCCCTTCAGCATTTGGTAATGTACATGTTGCGTAAAAGGAAAACCACTTATCCAGTTCTAACGGGTCATCCTGCCATTTTTTGTAAAAATGGCTTAACGCCTCCCTACGTTGAGAACTGTCAATATTATTTAAAGCACTGAGACCACCAATAACCATGGTCATGGAGTTTGTATTCACAGCTTGCTCGAAAGCTAAATTTATAGACTGGTGATCTTCATTTTTGACTAAGAATTCCAGAACGGTATTTGCCAGCAACCGAGCTCCCATAGCTTTATTGGAGAGATCATGCAGACTGTGCGCATCTCTCGCTTTGTAATACACTTCCTCGAATGTTAATTTTAATTTTCTTGCTAGCAACTTGCACAAGGTTTGTCGCGATTTATGAATAGCTTCGACGTTTATTGTATCGAATCTCTCAGCAATTTCTCTCTCTGTTGGAATTTTAATAAATTCTGCTTTTAAGGCACTCTCTATATTCTTATCTAACAGAAGTGTTTTTAGCGCTTCCCCGTAACCTGAGTCTATCGAAGTTTTTTCATTACTCTCTTTTTTCTCAACCAGTTCTTTGATTAGAGAAAAAGCGCAGGTTTGGAAAGCATCCCAACGAACATATGGGTCAAGTTCATAACGCATTAATACCTGTAGCTCTTTCTCTGAGGATGTTCTCAAAAGTTTTATTGGACTTGAAAAATTTCGAAGAATTGATGGGACTACGGGGGTTTTTATATTTTCAAATGTAAAAGAAGTCTGTTTTTTAGAAATTTCGAGTTTCTTGGAAAAAGCGCCATTGCCAGTATCACCTTTAATATTTAGTAGACACGGTCTGCCTTTCCGGTCCAATAACCCTATCTCTATTATTAGCGGCAGCGGTTTTTTCTTAACTTGGTCTGCCGTTGGCTGTGTCTCTTGATCAAAAGTTATATGTAAGTTGTTGCTCTGGGCGTCCTGATTGATATCAACGTTTAGTTCTGGGGTGCCCGACTGAGAATACCATCGTTTAAATAAGGACAAATCTTTGTTTGAGGCATCTTGCATTGCCGAGAGAAAGTCTTCGCATGTTACAGCTTGCCCATCATATCGAGAAACGTATAGTTTCATACCTTTCTGGAAATTCTCTTCTCCAAGAAAAGTATGGATTAATCTTATAATTTCTGCTCCCTTTTCATAAACGGTGGGAGTATAAAAATTATTTATTTCAACATATGCATCAGGCCTTACAGGATGAGAAGTTGGACTTGCATCTTCTGGAAATTGTACAGCCCGCAGTAATTTGACATCATTGATCCTCTTCAAGCCACGAGAATACATGTCAGAAGTATACTCTTGGTCTCTAAACACCGTTAACCCTTCTTTTAGGCTTAATTGAAACCAATCACGACACGTGACCCTATTTCCAGTCCAATTATGGAAATATTCATGGGCAATAATTTCCTCAATTCTTTGAAAATCCGAGTCTGTAGCAGTTAGATTATCGGCCAATATATAGCGACTGTTAAAGATATTTAGACCCTTGTTTTCCATTGCTCCCATATTGAAATGGCTTACAGCAACAATCATAAATAAATCTAAATCATATTCTAACCCAAACCTATCCTCATCCCATTTCATAGCTTTTTTTAGACATTCCATTGCAAAGTAGCTTTTGGGCTTATTTCCAGGCTCAACTAAAATTTTTAATGTTACTACCCTACCAGATTTTGTTGTGAAGCTATCTTCCAAACAGTCTAAATTTCCTCCCACAAGTGCGAAAAGATAGGAGGGTTTAGGAAAAGGATCGTGCCAAGTCATAAAATGCCTACCACCACTTAAGTTTCCAGCACCAATTACATTACCGTTTGAAAGAAGAATTGGGTAATTGCCTTTGTCAGCGATAATTGTTGTTGTATAAATACTTAATATATCTGGCCGGTCTGGAAAAAAGGTTATCCTGCGAAACCCTTCTGGTTCGCATTGCGTACAGAAGATCCCGTCTGAGAGATAGAGGCCTTCTAAAGCCTTGTTATCTGAGGGATTTATTTCACTGACAACTATTACCTGAAAATCATTGGCGGAAACTTTAAAAGTCAAAACTCCGCCGTCTAATTCGAAGTCGTCATTATTCAGGAAGGTTTCATTTAATTTTAAACTAACCAACCTCTGGTTTTCACCATTCAGTTTGAGTATCGAATTTTGGTCCTCTGAANCNGCATTTTTATGGCCAACCANTNTAGCAGTGACAATAGTTGCTGTTTCAGATAGCTCAAATTTTAAATCAANTTTTTCAATTGAATATGATGGAGGCAAATATTCAGATAATTTTGTTACCGATTGCTGCAAGAAAAGATATCCCTTTTATGAAGCCATCCAGCCACCATCCACCATAAGGTTTTCGCCTGTTATAAACGAAGCATCGTCGCTAGCCAAAAAAACAACAGCAGAAGCTACGTCCTCTGGCCTTCCCAATCTTGGCCACGGCGTCCGCGCATTGCTATACGAAATCGTCTCCGGGGCAATGGCTGCACCGGTCCTTCCGGTAATTATCTTACCAGGAGCTACGGCATTACAAACTATGCCTTCACTAGCGTAATCGCCTGCCACTTGTTTTGTCATATATACCGCGCATGCCTTGCTCACACCGTAAGCAAAGTCGAAAGGAGCGCGTATCATCCCATGTTGAGATGAGATATTAATAATCCGCCCCCTGACTTCGGAGTGATTTCTTCCGGTTTGCTTCAGCATCTGCTGCACCGCCCTCTTACAACCGAAAAACATACCCTTTGCGCCCACAGACATAACGGCATCCCATTCTTCTTCTGTTGTTTCCAAAAGAGCTGATCGACCATGTGCGGCAGCGTTGTTTACCATTACATCCAGGGTACCCCTAGTGTCTACTGTATCCTGAACTAACGCATCTACTTCTGCCCAGTTACTAACATCACAAAATTTAAAAGATGCATCACCACCTGAATTTTTAATCAAGTCAACTGTGGCTTCACCACCTTCAACAGGATCTTCACGGATGTCTGCTATTACAACTTTTGCACCTTCAGATGCTGCCCTCACAGCTATAGCTTTACCGATCCCTGACGCACCACCGGTAACAATCATAACTCTTTCTTGAAGACGCATTTTTTGAAATTAATTTTTCTGTAATTTTTGATTACGTTCTAAGCTGCTTGCTCGTCCTTATTAACTGTAGTGTAGGCCATTTTACAATGCGCACTACAGTAAGGTTTTCCTTCTTCAATAGGCTCCCCACAAAACTTAAAATCTGGGGATCTAGGGTCACCTATCGGCCAAGAACACTTATTGCGATCCCAATTAGCAAAAGTAAGGGGCGATAACTTTCGGCGCTTTGGCTCAAAAGGCTTATCGGATCTAACTATAGGCGACTGTCGTTTTGGAAGTCCCATTCTATGGACTTTGCCAACTACAGCGTTCCTGGTAACGCCCAATCTTATCCCTATCTGAGTTATAGAAAGCCCCTGCTCCCATAACTTTGTAAGTTTTTCAAGACGCTCTTCGTTCCAAACGCTGACAGCTCGATCTGACATTATTTACTCCCAAAACTTTAAACTATCTAGAACCCTTCCACAAACACCATATGATGTGGTTTGTAAAATTTAGANTACTGAATATTGTACCGGCATGCAACTCCACAATGCATTAAAATCGTACTTTTATGACAAATAAAAAACTATCGATTATTAGGTTATGAAAATTTCATCGTCGTAGTTGAGGAATCACAATAATTGTCAAAAGAAGCGCAAACAGACCAATAGACGAGGTAATTGTTAAAGCAACCTGCGACCCAAATGTATCCGCTAATAAACCTAAATTGAACAAACCTATCGGCGCACAGCCGATGCAGACAGACAGTACACCCATTAGCCGACTTCTAGCATCTTTAGGTGCCAAAGTAAGAACAAGTGTACTTTGCATCGCNCCAAATCCCGCCATACCCAACCCAGCCATCCACAAAATNGATACNCCCACGAAATACTCATCAACAAGCGAGAGNAAAAATATACCGGACATAAAAGTTAAAGCCCCAATAGTNTAAACTCTATTAAACCAACCTGGCCTTATTATAAAAGCTACAACCAGAGCCCCAACAAAAGCTCCTGCGCCCTCCGCGGCAGAAAGTATGCCGATCAAAGCAGGCTCAACTTTATAAACATCGCGACCTAATACTGGTACCATGGACGCATATGGGAAACCACAAACGTTTAGAATTATAGTGACTACATACACACCTATTAACTGCGGGGATCTTTTTACTAAGCTTAAACCTTCCCTGAGTAATAAAAAATAAGACTCAACTTTTTTATTCAACGGTTGGAATTCAAAAACCAGCGAACATGCAATACAGACGCACAAGAAATGCGATATAGCAGAGATTATAAACGCACCTTCTAAACCCAGTAAGCCGTAGGTTACCCCACCTAAAAATGGCCCCAACATTCGCGTGATATTGGTAGTTGCAGAATCTAATGAAATACCAGCTCCCATTTTCTCCGGCCCAGAAAATTCACCTACCAGTGTCCTGCGAACCGGATAATCAAGCGTCCAGCAAGTTCCATTAACAAACACTAGGATTGCTATATGCCATATTTCTATAAGAGATAAGTATGCCAACAATGCCAAACACGAAACAGAAAACGTCATTGCGGTTGAGCCGAGCACCAAGAGGTGTTTTCTATTAAAACGTTCGGCGAACGGTCCAACAAAACTTCCAAATAGCGCAAGTGGGAGTTGGCGAGCAATAGTCATTAAGGCAACTAATAAGGCAGAAGCAGTTACTTCATAAACGAAAATGCCAATCGCGAGTGTCTCCAACCACCGCATAGTATTTCCTATAAACCCTAACCCCCATACTCTCAGGAAACTAGGACTACTAAATAAATGCAGAGGGTTATTTCCCATTAANNTTTCTACTTTTTACCCTAATATTTTTTCTGGNAACCAAAGCGCTAAACCAGGAAAGATCATTACAAGCGCCAAAACTATCAAATCTAAAAAGATGAAGGGCACNACTCCTCTGTACATGTGCATCAACGTAATTTGCGGCGGNGCTATCGCNCGAAAGTAAAAAATTGCNCCTGCCATGGGNGGCGTCAAGTAACTNGTCTGTTTAACAACTAAGAANAATACAGCAAACCAGATAGGATCGAAACCNAANCCCTGGATGATAGGAAATCCAATTGGTACGATTATTAAGATTATTGAAAGGCCATCCAAAACAAAACCTGCCAAGAAAACAAGGGCTAAAATAAGAATTAAGGTTCCCCACTTCCCTAAATTCCAAAACTCTAAGATTCCACGGACGGCATCAAATCCGCCAGACGACAAAAAAACGCTGGCAAACATAGTCCCGCCTNCAACAATCGTTAGTATCATAGCAGTAACGGATAGCGTTTTGATCATAGCGTCAAACATTACTGAAAGGGTGAATGTTTTATAAAACANCGTCATCAANATGGTACCTATGGCTCCTACTGCGGCNGCCTCTGTTGGGACGGCAACGCCAATCATAATACTACCTAATACGACAATAATAAGTATTAAAGGCGGTAAAAGAGCTGTTCCTGTCATCTTAAGTTTTCCACTTAAGCTCAAATTATGATCGGGATGAGGTATTTTTGGNCCAGCCTTTGGGTTAACCGTGCAAGTAATTATAATGTAAAGAATGTAAAGGCCAGCCATCAAAAGACCTGGAATGAACATACCTATAAACATATCTCCAAGCGACATCTCCGATACAGCCGCTAAAATTATCACAACGACAGAGGGCGGAATGATCGCCCCNAGNGAGCCACCAGCGGTAATNGTACCTGAAATGAGTGCNTTATCGTAACCATGACGAAGCATGACAGGAGTGGCCAATAAACCAACCACGGTTTCTGTTGCGCCTATTACGCCGCTGCAGGCCGCAAAAATAACACACATCAATATTGTGCCTACCGCCAATCCACCCGGCAAACGATGTGTCCAAAGGTGTATTGCNTCAAAAAGTTTTTCCGCTGTTCCTGATTTTTCTAACATAGCNCCCATAAAAACNAAAAGAGGGACCGCTGCTAAAATCGAGGCTCCTGTGATATCGTCGATCTTGTGAAGAAAAACAAAAAAGACGTTTTCACCGAATCGAAAGATGCCAAACATAAATGCTGTGGACATAAGAGCAAAGGCTATAGGAACACCTAAAAAGATAAGTGTTAGGAGGACAGGGAACATCCAAGTAACCATATCCATCATCTACATAAGTTTCCGNGGAGAGATAAGAGATACAATCCGATAGCCTGTTTTTATAACTTCCGAGACCAACTGAATNGCAAAAACACTAAAACCAATAGCAATAGCCGTTTTTACAGGCCAAATAACAGGATTCCATCCAGATTCGCCAGATACTTCTCCAATCAACCAAGTATTCCATGCATAAGCGATCAACTCCCACGAAACCCAGATCATGAGTGGTGTCATACAACAAAAAAGAATAACAAAATCGATAAGCAGCTTGAAAAACTCAGGCAATCGGGAATACAAAAAGTCAATTCGGATATGTTCCGAATTCTTAGTGACTAGTGCTATGCCGAGCGCGAAATGAGCGCCCGTAATCATATAACTTAGTTCATACGCCCAAAATGTNGGCNAATTCAGCAGAAAACGCGCAAAGGCCTCATAAGTCATAATTAGGCCAAGAGGCAGCACCAAAGTAGCCGCGAGAGCGCCAACGCCAAACGACACCCTATCTATTAAAGAGGCAATTCGTAACATTAGGAGAATTTAGCACATCAGATATGTATAACACGATAATTTATCTTGTTCATTGGCGAAAATGGTGAAACCGTGGATATAAAAATAAATTTCTAAAGGCATCGTTCAATGGCGAAAAAACCAAAGATTGCATTTTTGGGAACTGGTGGAACAATATCTTACACTGGCCGTGACAGTTTAGATGTATGGGAGTATATGGATTTCGGCACGCGCCTAAATGTCAAAGAGATCCTCTCTCGTTTTCCTGAAGTAGAAAAAAGCGCTGAAATAATACCAATCGATGTCCGGCAGGTTTCAAGCTCCGGAATAGTTCCTAACGACTGGTTGGCATTAGCTTCTAAAATCAACGAGATTGCTCGCTCTGATATCGGATTGGATGGATTCGTGGTAACGCATGGGACAGCCACTTTGGAAGAGACAGCCTATTTTTTAAATCTGACAGTGAAAACTGATATTCCAGTCGTAATTATTGGAGCCCAAAGACCGTCATCAGGCTTTGCAACCGATGCTGGTTCTAATTTGCTCTCCGCCATTAGAGTAGCGGGATCCCAGGAAGCACGAGACCTTGGTGTTTTGGTTGTCCTCAACGAAGAAGTACAGGCGGCAAGAGAAGTTACGAAAACCTCCACACTGCGTCTGGAAACCTTTCAGACCCCAGATATTGGAATGCTTGGTTACGCGGATCCTGATGGAAAGGTAGCCGTTTATAGAAAACCAACACGCCTCCACACCAACAAAACAATATTTAATATCGAAAATATAGAAAAACTGCCACGGGTTGATATCGTACTTAGTTATGCGGGTGCCGATGCCACAGCAATAAGGGCCTTTACGGAATCAGGATCGGAAGCGCTTGTAATAGCCACGTTGGCTCCAGGGCTGCCAACTCCTGACCAAGTCTCAGAACTTGGCTCTGCGTTAAAAAAAGGCACCATTGTTATCTACAGTACAAGAGCCGGAAGCGGACGGGTTTTAAGACGACAATCCATGATCAACGAGGGTATAATATCGGCAGATAATTTGAACCCCCAAAAAGCTCGCGTTCTCGCAATGCTTGCATTGACTGTTTCAAAAAACCCCAAAAAAATTCAGGAAATTTTTGACACTCATTAATACAAACACGGCGAATAGGAGTTTTAGAAATGTCAAAACAAATTGGTGCGGCCGTTTTAGCTGATATGCTTGAGGCTTATGGAGTAACGCATATTTTTTTTCTCCCGGCCATTTTGAGGAGAATGTTACGAGAGATTGAACGACGGACTTCCATAACAAGAATTCATACACGCTCGGAAGCTGGTGCAGCATATATGGCTGACGGTTATGCGAGGGTGACGGGTAGGCCCGGCATCTGCATGGCCCAGATTGTAGGCGCTCTAAATTTATGTGCAGGCCTTCGGGATGCTCATCTCGCAAAATCTCCTGTNATAGCCCTTACAGGCGGNAGGGAAGCTAATCATAGAGACCGCTGGGCATATCAAGAAGTTGACGATCTGCCAGCCTTTACTCCTTATACCAAATTGAATGCTGCANTAGATGATCCTGANCGCTTGCCTGATATGATCAGACAAGCTTTTCGCGCAGCAACGACNGGCTGCCCNGGACCTGTTCATCTTCAACTTTCTGGAAATAGCGGTCAAGTTATAGACAATTCGGAAATACAGTTTGACGGTGTTATTGAACCTCAATTTGGACAANTCCCGCCAGATCGCCCGCAACCCGACCTTGAACAAATCCGAAAGGCNGTAGATAGAATTGCNTTGTCAGAGCGTCCTGTCATTGTTGCTGGAGCCGGCACTAAAATGTCTGGCGCATATGACGCATTAAATAAGCTAGCTGATTCAATGCAAATTCCCGTTGCTACTTCGTTAGCCGCTAAGGATGCTATAAATGAAAATAACCCATTATCAGTTGGAGTAGTTGGTACATATTCTAGAAGAAGTGCTAATCAAGTCGTTGNAAGTGCNGANCTTGTAATANTCGTTGGCACAAGAGCCGGGGGNATGACCACACATTTTTGGACAATACCTNCCAANGGCACGGCCACCATTCAAATTGATATAGATCCATCTGTGAATGGACGTAACTATCCAAACGAAGTTTCGGTCGTTGGAGATGCAAAGGCTTGTCTCGAAAAGATGTCCGAAATGAACGTCCNAGTTCCATCCAACCGTTCAAAATGGCTAACCGAAGTAAAAAATATTTGCACTAGTTACAAAGAAGATTTCTCAGAGGTTTATAATTCTAAAGCTGTACCAATTCGCCCAGAACGAATTGTCCACGAATTATCTAAAGAAATGCCCGGTAATGCAGTTGTGGTCGTTGACACCGGCCATTCCGGAATGTGGATGGGAGGAATGTTTGAGATGCGCAAAACCAGTCAGAGNTATATTCGCAGTTCAGGCCANCTTGGCTGGGCTTTTCCNGCCGCGATTGGAGCAAAATGCGGAGCGCCAGAGCGACCTGTAATTTGTTTCACTGGAGATTTAGGTTTTTGGTACCACATGGCGGAACTTGAAACTGCCGTTAGGTGTAAAATAAAAACGATAACTGTCATAAATAATAATAATTCTGGAAACCAAGCCCTTCGAACAACAAAAATGTTATATGATGACAAATTGACTGATAGATCCAATGAAATGTTTCCACGTACTAAGGATAATTTTGCAAAAATTGCAGAAGANATGGGAGCAATTGGTCTGCGGGTTGAAAACCCGGGAGAAATTAAACCGGCATTTCAACGAGCCCTAGAAGAGGAATTACCCGTAGTTATTGATATTGTTTCTGATATCGAGGTTGTTGCTCCACTGGCGTGGGAGAAACCTGAATGAGCATAAAGATTTTATCCTTAACCAATTTACCCAACAACTTCCAAGGTGAAATCGAAAAAATTGATAGCAGATTACAACTTACAATGGCACCCGGTTGGTTTGATGGTGAAATACGAGATACGTGGCCTTCTTTTACAACCGACCGTTATTTGGCACCTGATTCTAATGGAAAAGCAACCAGAGAAGAACGTGACAAACTGCTAAGTGACGCTGAAATACTTCTAGTGGGATTCCCATTTCCACTTGATCTAAAAGCTCGTTCACCAAAACTTAATTGGGTTCATCAACGACCCGCCGGTGCATCAAACATGCTTCGAGGTGATCTATGGCAATCAGATATCGTTGTTACTTCATCCAGGGGGTACGCTCATAATCTTCCAATAGCAGAATATACTTTGGCGACAATGTTACACTTTGCCAAAAATCTGCATCTTCCCGAAAAAGAACGCAAAAATAAACAGTTAAATGCTAGAGAATATAATGTCACACAATTAAAGGGCAAAACACTTTGCGTGCTTGGAGCCGGCGGTATTGGTACCGAAGTAGCCAGAATAACAAGTGCTCTTGGGATGCGTGTTTTAGGAATAAGGCGCAATGCATCTGAAAATATAGAAGGATTTGAAAGTATCTACGGCCACGATCAGCTGTATCCTATATTGTCTCAGAGCGACTATCTTGCAATTTGCTGCCAGTGGACACCAGAAACTGAAAATTTAATAAACGATGATGCGTTTGAAGCGATCAAAGAAAATGCGGTGATAGTAAATATCGCACGGGGGGAGATCATTGATGAACCAGCATTAATACGGGCCTTAACAAGGAATAAAATAAAAGGTGCCGCCCTAGATGTATACGTGGGAGAATTCGAAAGACCGCCGGATAGCAGACTATGGAATGATAATCGGGTTTTAATTACTCCACACATTTCCGCAGCATCAGATGTTAATACACATCGTGGCAATGAATTATTCCTGAAAAACCTGAAACGTTATCTAGCGAACGAACCTCTTGAAAATATTATTGACTGGGATAAAGGGTATTAGGATAAATTCCTTGTGCGAATTACGTAGGGAGATATAAAATTGAGAGTTACCCGCTTTAGAACTGGTATAGATTTGGGCGGGTCAAAAATTGAAGCGATAGTACTAAATGAAAACGGCGAAGAAGTTTTTCGACATCGCATCCCTACTCCTCAAAATAGTTATA
>NZVJ01000030.1 GCA_002701455.1 Rhodospirillaceae bacterium | reverse complement strand
TTCGCCAGTTAAAGGATCGAACTCTTGAATGCTTTCCAGCTCTTCTCCAAAGAATGAGAGGCGCCAGGCTCTATCTTCTAAATGCGCAGGGAAAATCTCTAAAATATCACCTCTAGCCCTAAAACAGCCACGCTGAAAGTTGGTATCGTTTCTGCGATATTGCAATTCAACTAATCTTTTCCTAAGGTTTTGGGGATCAAGCGAGGAGCCAGCCTTAAGTATGACGGTCATCTTCCCATATGTTTCAACCGCGCCAATACCATAAATACTTGATACCGAAGCGACTATTATTACGTCTTCACGCTCTAGTAACGCGCGGGTTGCCGAATGCCTCATCCTATCTATTTGTTCATTAATAGATGCCTCTTTTTCAACATAAGTATCTGTACGCGGGACATAGGCTTCAGGAAGATAATAGTCATAATAAGAAACAAAATATTCTACCGCATTATTGGGAAAAAAGGTCTTCATTTCCCCAAAAAGTTGCGCGGCAAGCGTTTTATTAGGCGCTAGTATTAGTGTAGGTCGCTGAACATTTTGAATGACGTGAGCCATACTAAATGTTTTTCCAGAGCCAGTTACACCTAGCAGTACTTGATCCCTCAAGGAATTTTCTAGTCCCTGTGTCAATTCACCGATGGCGGAGGGTTGATCTCCCGATGGTTTAAACTCCGATACTATTTCAAACGCTTGCCCCGCATCCTGCGTGGCAACAGATGACTTGAGGTCTGGTGTTGTAGTGCCTACTAATTGTTCAAAAAACTTGTCCTGGCGTCGCGCCTGGTTCTCTGCTGAACTATCCGGTCGATTTAAACTGTGGGCTTTGTTCATAAATTGCCTGTAATTTTTTTTTTGGTAAAATAAAATGTAAATGCGCGCAAATAGGCGGAGCAACGATAACATTATAATAAAAGAGGTGGAAGTAGTGGGACGTTTTTCAAGATTTGCATTCACAAAGTTGAAAGCCTAGGAAACAAAATGAAACATACGTTATCAAAATTTTCTAATCCCTATTTCACAAGGGATGGGCAGCACAGGGCTTTCGTTGAGTTCAATAGTTTTAAAACACTTTGGTTCAATACAGGTACACTCTGCAATATTGCTTGTTCAAATTGTTACATAGAATCTTCGCCAAAAAATGATCGATTGATCTATCTTTCTCTTAAAGAGGTTATTGAGTATCTCAACGAACTGGAAACCCTCTCTGGGAAAAGCTGTGAGATTGGTTTTACGGGAGGTGAACCCTTTTTAAACCCAGACTTTTTAAAAATGCTAGAGGAATGTCTGCGTAGGGACTTTTCAATCTTGATACTTACAAATGCTATGAAGCCTCTACAAAACAAAACCGCCGAACTTTTGAAATTAAAATCCGTTTTTGGAACTAAAAAATTAGTTTTTAGGGTTTCTATAGACCACTATGAAAAGGAGTGGCATGAGCTTGAGCGAGGCGCTGGAACATGGACGCCAATGATAAACGGGCTGCAGTGGCTGATATCTAATGAATATACAATAAACATAGCGGGACGCAGTTTGTCTGGGGAGAGCGATGAAGAATGTCGTCAAGGATATAAAAAGTTATTTGAAAAACTCGGTCTCAGATTAGACCCCTTTAATAAGAGTGAGTTGGTCATTTTTCCAGAAATGGATGCTAAGGTTGATGTGCCGGAGATAACAACTAATTGCTGGAAGATCCTTTCTGTAAGGCCTGAACTGCAAATGTGTGCTACATCGCGAATGGTGGTAAAAAGAAAAGGGCAGAAAAAACCGATAGTCGTGTCCTGTACACTGCTGCCTTATGAAAAAGAATTCGAGTTAGGAGAATCTCTTTTGGAATCTTGCGAGAAGATTTATTTGAACCATCATCATTGCTCAAAATTTTGTGTGTTAGGTGGCGCTTCCTGTAGTTAGAATTTCAACTCGCCGTTTGTCGTGATGACTTCCGGGGAGCTGGCCATTTATGGCCGTATTCCCTCAAAGGCAGTTTCCATTCCCAGTTCTGGGAACCAGTAATATTTATTGTCAGGTTGTCAGAAATAATTATTTCTGTCCACAACGCACAAGCAGTGCCTGCTGAAAAAAAGCCTTCTATAATTGAAGGAAGAGTTATGTGATGAATTCCGTTAAGTGTATTCAACCGTGGCCAGTGTATGTGGCCGCCAACCGTCATTTGAATGCCAGGATGATCAGCCAAAATGTCCAGTATGCGTTTTTTGTATGGCAATACTGCAGCCCACGGGTTATTTTCAAACCAATAATTTCCATCCAGGTTTCCCGTAACTTGTGGAACGTGGCAGAAAAGGACGGTTGGCCCAGAATGTTGATCAAGAGTAGCTTCCAGCCATTCAACCGCTTTTTCATCCTCCGGAAAGCCAGACTGAGTTGAGTATCTTGTGTCTGGAGACCAAAATATGAAATGCCAATCATCCAAAATAAAACTTCTACTTCGAACCGCCGCATTCAGAAGCGTTTCATTGTCTTCGTTTGTCAAAAATGCGACATCATGATTGCCTAAGACGTGTTCCCTCCGAACAGCAATCTGATTAAACTTCTCAGCAACTTCCTGCATTAATCTGTAATCAGTTTCTTGATCCACATCATTAATCCTATCCCCAAGGTCAACTACAAAATCAGGTTGTGATCGGTTTGCGTGCTCAACGAAACGATCCAAGATGTCTAAAGCCGAGCTGCTCCTTTTAGTTTCAAAAGATTTGCCATGGTGGATATCGGTGATAGCTAAAATTTTGATCATGTTGCCCCGGTTTCAGTTAATAATATATATACAATAAATGCTTCACTTTTTAGATGTCATTTTAACACCAACCCCATTGGTGTCGGGATACACATCAAGTTTCTTAGTTGTAACCGTAGCTTCCGTCACACCGTCTTGCCCAATGATTTTTTCAAGGATGAGCCGACAAAGAGTTTCTTGGAGATTAAATCGTCTATTACTAATCAAGTTTTTTATCTCCAGGCGGATAAAGTCATAATCAAAAGTTGATCCTATTTCATCAGGCCTATCCCCTGCATTTGGATCTAGTAATACCTCAACTGAGATACAGACCCTTTGAGGGTTATTGATTTCAAAATCATGTATTCCTATATCAACCATGACTTCAAATTCCTCGAGAAAGAGTTTTGTAGTAACATCCGCCATACCCTTAGAACCTGCTTTCAAACATCATACGAAGGCGACATCACGATCAAGCTTTTGCAATCTTTGACCCCCGTCAATTGTGATTATGTGGCCATTTAACGATTCAGTTTCAAGAATGAAAAAAACCGCCTTTATTATGTCTTCTACAGAGGAAACTTTTCCAATGGGGCTCATTTTCTGGCCCTTTTCAAAACTAGCTTGGCCCTGCCCGCCACTCTCGAGCGTTATTCCTGGAGCGATACCATTCACACGAACTCGAGGAGCCATTCCCATAGCAAAGGCCTCCGTCGCCCCGTGCAACGCTACTTTGCTAATTGTGTACGAGAGGAAGTCAGGGTTTATTGAAAAAACCTTATTATCTAAAATATTAATAATACATCCCTTATGACCCTCTTCAAGCAATTCAAAAAAAGCTTTACTCAAAAGTACCGGTCCGCGAACATTTACAAAAAAATGTTCATCAAGAGAGTCGCCGGTAATGCTTGATACGTCATCGAATTCAAATCTAGCAGCATTATTAATTAACAATCTAACGGGCGGAGCATCGGCCTCAATTTGATTTATTATATTTTCACCGCAGCTAGGACTGCTCAAGTCAGCGCTGATTAATTTCCCTTTGCCACCTTGGTTTTCAATTTCCGCTAGGATTACTTTTGCTGCAGTAATAGAAGAATTACAATGCAAATATACAAACCAACCCTGTTTCCCGAGCGCTTTAGCAATCTCGGCGCCAATGCGTTGTCCGCCCCCGGTAACTATAGCTGATTTACTTCTCGCGTCCATAATTTCGAAACTAACTCTGTTTAAAAGGTTGCTTAGTAAATAAAGAAAATTGCTTTTTGAACAAATAAAATCTTATTCAAGTAAATACTAAGTTGTAATCTAATTTCATTATAGAAAAAATACTTTTATTTATATTCCTTAATCCCATTTTTATGTGCAAAATCTATCAAACTATAATAGGAGTATTGTAATTGATGAGAGTAATTGTACACAGTTAGTAAAAAATATATTTTTCTTTCACAAGAATGCGGCCATACCAGTCATAAAATATTCAGGAAGAGGGGCAAAACATAAAAATCGTTATTTTTCAAAGAGTTAAAAACGGTGCCTATATTTTAAGCAAAATGTAATTTTTGAGAGTATCTGGGGCGATAACCAATATCTCATCAGCTTATCCCCAGCTTTGTCCACAGTCACGGTGGATTAATAAGCAGCTTCATTTTTTTCTTTTGTTAAGCTAATAATTTAATTGGTGAAATTACAGATTATGGAAAAGAAAGAAGGGTTTTTGAGCGATAAATGTGATAGTGATTCTGACGAGCAGAATCAGGAATCGAATATCCAGAAGGGTACCGAGTTAATAAAATCGCAGCTCCGTAACCTGCCCCAAAAGCCGGGCGTTTATCGAATGCTCGACGACAAGGGCACCGTTTTATATGTAGGTAAAGCAGTTAATCTAAAAAAACGTGTTTTAAATTATACCAAGCCGGAGCGAATATCACAGCGTATCCTCAGAATGGTAAGCGAGACACGAAAACTCGAAATCGTAACGACGCATACAGAAGTGGAAGCGCTGCTATTAGAAAGCAACCTAATCAAACAATTTAGACCCCGCTTCAATGTTTTACTTCGTGACGATAAGTCCTTTGCCCATATCTTTATCTCAAGTGATGACGCATGGCCTATTCTGATAAAACACCGTGGTTCGCAGAAGCGCCCAGGAAGTTATTTTGGGCCGTATGCATCCGCCGGCGCCGTCAATAGGTCGTTGACTGCATTACAAAAGGCTTTTCTTTTAAGAAATTGCAGTGACAATGTTTTTAAAAACCGAACCCGGCCGTGTCTTCAATACCAAATAAAACGCTGTTCAGCTCCTTGCGTGGACTACGTAACAAATTCTGAATACTTAGATTTAGTAGATCAGGCGCGTTCATTCTTGTCTGGAGACACGGTTTCTGTGCAAAAAAAATTATCTGTCCGTATGGAAAAAGCAAGTGAAAATCAAGATTACGAGAGTGCTGCGATTTATCGGGACAGAATTCATGCACTGACCCAGATACAGTCAAAGCAAGATATTAATGTAAAGGGCGTCAGTGATGCCGATGTAATTGCTCTACATACCCAACAAGGTTTTAGCTGCATCCAGGTATTTTTCTTTCGTGCAGGAAGCAACCTCGGGAACCGGGCATATTTCCCGCGTCACCACAGAATGGACGATCAGGCGTCTATCCTGGAGGCTTTTTTAGGCCAGTTTTACGAAAATAAAAGGGCCCCCAGACGATTGCTTTTGAGCCATAATATAAATAACTCTAAATTGCTGAGCGAAGCACTCACAGTAAGGTCTAACGGAACAGTAAAGTTAATAATTCCATCAAGAGGCGATTTAAAAAAACTTGTAATTCACGCTCAGGAAAACGCCAAGGAAGCTTTAGCGCGTAATCGCGCTATGCAAACATCACAGTTAAGCCTTCTTAAGCGTTTGGCCGACTTATTCTGTCTCCCCAAACCACCCGAGCGAATCGAAGTATATGATAATAGCCACATTCAAGGAACAAATGCTGTAGGTGCCATGATCGTTGCTGGTTCAGAGGGCTTTGAAAAAAAATCCTATAGAAAGTTCAATATACGGGCCGTAATCGTTGAACCGCACAATAAACAGCAATCGGGGTCAAACCCAACCCCGGGAAATTCAAAATCTATAGGAGTCGCTGGAGATGACTACTTTATGATGCGACAGGTTTTAAAACGGCGGTTTGCAAAGGTCGCGTCTTCTATAGCAGATGGCCAAAAGGCGGTTATACCAGATTTGGTGGTTATCGACGGTGGTGCAGGTCATCTCTCGACTTCATTAGATGTCGCTGAAGAACTTAAATTAGGAAATATTTGTTTTGTTGCGATCGCAAAAGGCCCAGATAGAAACGCTGGAAGAGAAGTATTCTACCAACCTGGAAAAAAGGCTTTTTCTCTTCAACCAAATGACCCCTTATTGCACTACCTTCAAAGGCTCCGAGATGAGGCCCATCGGTTCGCTATTGAGACTCATCGGGCGCGGCGTTTCAAAGCGATGACACGATCAGTGCTTGATGATATCCCGGCCGTGGGGCCAAAAAGGAAAAAGGACTTGCTTTTCCATTTTGGATCTGCGAGGGCGGTGGCCAGAGCGGGACTCAGAGATTTAGAACAGGTCGATGGTATAAGTAGGAACTTGGCAAAACAAATTTATGACCATTTTCATGAACATTAATCTCAAAAACAATTACTATGGGAATTAAGTAAACTATTTCGTCTCAAAAACTTTAGGCTTAAGATATTTGAATGAAAAGCGTGCCAAACATTCTTACGATGACACGGATAGCAGTCATTCCTCTACTTATAGGATTTATTTGGATTGGCAGTCCAGGTTTCCGGTGGGCTGCCCTGGCCGTTTACAGTTTTGCTTGCGTGACAGATTATTTGGATGGATATCTCGCGAGATATCTTAATCACCAAACTGCAATGGGACGCCTTTTTGATCCGATTGCCGATAAGTTGTTAGTGGGCGCCTGTTTGTTAGAACTTTGCGCATTCGATTACATAGCTGGTTGGACCGTTCTTCCGGCTTTAGTAATTTTGTTAAGGGAAATATTGGTTTCAGGACTGCGGGAGTATTTAGCAGAAATAAGAGTTGGCTTACCCGTAAGTAAACTTGCTAAGTGGAAAACTAGTTTGCAAATGATTTCTATTGGTTTTCTAATTGTTGGCGATGCCGCTCACAGCTCCATACCTGCCCTGCTGATAGGGGAAATTTGTCTTTGGATGGCGGCACTGCTTACTATATGGACTGGATATGATTACCTAAGATCGGGGCTATTGTATCTAAGCTCGAAAAGTCCTGAGGAGAATAATTTAGAAGATTAAATCTCGCGTAACTAACTTAAAAATCTTGAGAATGTAACGATGAAAATTTTGGGTATATCGGGTTGGCACAATAGTGGAAAAACCACGCTCGTAAAAAATCTAATCCCCGTTCTCGAGAAGAGAGGGCTAACGGTCTCAACAGTCAAACATGCTCATCATAATTTCGAGGTTGATAAACCGGGGAAAGACTCATATGAGCATAGGCTGGCGGGAGCGCAGGAGGTAATTATATCATCAAGAAATCGCTGGGCTCTTATACATGAACAGAAAGACCAAACAGAGCCGGGTTTACCTGAGTTACTAGATAAATTAATGCCTGTAGATCTCGTGCTAATTGAAGGGTTCAAAAAGGCGGATCACGTTAAATTAGAAGTGCACAGGAACGAGCTTGGAAAAGATTTAATTTGCCATAATGATCCAAAGATATGCATGGTCGCTAGTGATGTAGAACTTACTGGTCTTCACGTGCCGGTCTTTGATATAAATGATTATGATGCGGTTTCGGACTTCATAATTGAACATCTAAAAATAAAAGTGACGTAAATATGGTCCAACTAACGAGCGATTGTTTTGCTTTTGGGGGTAAACTAACCCAGATAGATGATGCTTTAAAGCTGGTGTTGAAAAACCTTAGGGTAAGGGCCGGCAGTGAAAAAATTATACTAAGTAGGGCATTAAATAAAATTCTTGCGGAGGATGTGGTAGCCCCGCAAAATGTTCCTGCAGAAAATAATTCGGCCGTGGACGGTTATGCAATTTTCTTTGATGACCTTAATGAGTCAGGAAAAACGAAATTGCCCGTAGTCGGTAAAGCTGCTGCTGGTAGACCGCTTAACCGTAAACAAAAAAGGGGAGAGGCAGTTAGAATTTTCACGGGAGCAGTAATGCCCCATGGTGTAAATTCGGAAAACCCAGATACTGTCCTAATGCAAGAGGACTGCAAACTTCAAGATGGAAAGGTGATAATTCCGGCAGGCATAAAGCGCGGATCTAACAGGCGTTTGGCAGGAGAAGATATAACTTCGGGTGCGTGCATTCTTAAAGAAGGACAGCGTTTGAGGCCGCANGATATTGGTTTGGCTGCTGCAACTGGNAGGGCCTTTTTGCGTGTGCGTAGACCGTTGCGAGTTGCCGTATTTTCCACAGGNGACGANGTTCTAAATCCGGGAGANAGGTTTGCCAGGGGTAAGATCTATGATTCAAANCGNTTTACGCTNTTAAATTTACTAACAGCCTTNGGNTGNGAGGTGGAAGATATAGGCGTCATNCCNGATNANCCGNGCCTTATTGAACAGGCCGTATTATCTTCAGTTGAAAANCAAGATTTGATAATTACCTCCGGAGGGGTATCCACTGGTGAAGAGGATCATGTAAAAAATCTCATTGAAAAAACAGGTGAGTTACTATTTTGGAGGTTAGCTATCAAACCGGGGAGACCCGTTGCATTAGGGACATTAAAGGAAGCTTTTTTTATTGGATTACCTGGAAACCCTGTAGCGGCGATGGTAACATTTCTTAAAATTGCTCGGCCAATAATTCTTCATCTCTCGGGAGCTAAAAATATTCATCCCCGACCATTTCTTGGACGCACAGATTTTGAGTATGTGAAAAAACCTGAGCGAAAAGAGTATGTAAGGGTGAAAGTACGTGAAGATAAAACAGGGGAACTGGTTTTTACTAAATATCACAAAGAGGGGGCTGGTATCTTATCTTCACTAGTTTTTGCTGATGGTCTGGTGGAATTGCCGGAAGATGTAACAAAAATTAGGAAAAGTGATATAGTGAAGTATTTTCCATTTAGTGAGTTTGGAATATGAAACTTCTCTATTTTGCATGGATAAGGACAANGTTAGGTGTCTCGGAGGAATTGATNGATGTCCCTCCNGATATAAAAAACGTCAAGGGGCTTATAGATTGGCTNATCAACCAAGGTGATGCTTATAAAACCGTATTTAGTGACCTTAGCCTTTTAAGAGTNGCGGTAAATCAGGAATATGTTGACCTGGATCATACAATCACTNCTGATGATGAANTTGCTTTCTTTCCGCCGGTGACTGGGGGTTGATATAGTGATCAGGGTGCAAAAAGAAGACTTCGATGTAGGATTGGAGTTAGCAAATCTTACCAAAAACAATTTCAAAATAGGGGGTCTGGCTTCATTCGTTGGCCTTGTTAGAGATATGACTGGGCCGGACACAATTTCGTCTATGACGCTAGAGCATTATCCAGGAATGACGGAAAAGCAGCTCGAACGCATTGAATTGATGGCTAATCAAAAGTGGGACCTCGAAGCCAGCCTCATTATCCACCGATATGGTAAATTGGATTTAGGCGATCAAATTGTTTTGGTGGCATGTGCTTCGCCACACCGAGGCGAGGCATTTGACGCTTGCCACTTTCTGATAGATTGGTTAAAGACGAAAGCGCCATTTTGGAAGTTGGAGGAAACANCTTCNGGCTCTAATTGGGTGGACGCTAANGAAGCGGATAAAGAAGCAACTGANCGCTGGATTTTGTCGTAGCNCGAAATTTTTTCACAATAGATTGGTTCCCTTAGAAATAGGATTGCCGTTTAAGTATTCTTTTGTGTTCATAACTTTTTTTCCTTGTTTTTGCAGGCGCACTAATCGAAGACTGTTTCTGCCGCATGNAATGGTAAGTTTATTGTCTATAATCGTTCCCGGCGGAAATGTTTGCTTGGCGGCTGGAATTACTTTGCCTTCAAATATTTTTATCCTTGAACCATTGATTTCTGTCCAAGCGCCGGGCCAGGGGGATAAAGCCCTAACCAATTTCTCAATTTCCTCGGCAGACTTGTCCCAGTCCACATGCCCCTCATCACGGGATAGCTTCTCTGCATAAGAGATGCCCGAAGTCGACTGCTCTATTGCCTGGAGATTGCCANTATCAATGTCTTTAAGCGTTTTGTTAATTATGCATGCGCCGAGACTGGCCATTGATTGGTGCAGTGTCTCGCCGGTTGTTTGGTCTGTGATCTCCACCTCGCTCTTAGTAAAAATAGGACCAGTATCTAGCTGCTCATCCATTTGCATAATGGTGATGCCAGTTTTGTTGTCACCGGCCATAATGGCGCGTTGTATCGGAGCCGCGCCTCTCCACCGAGGAAGTAAGGAGGCGTGTATATTTATGCAACCAAGGCGTGGCGTCTCCAAAAACGTTTTTGGCAGAATTAAGCCGTANGCNACGACGATTGCTGCGTCCAACCCCAGTTCCTCAAAATACCTTTTTTCCTCCTTGTTATTTAGACTATGAGGAGTTTTGACAGTTAGTCCGTTCAGTTCTGCTAAAGACTGTACTGGCGAGACTTTATTTTTTTTACCTCTACCTGCCGGGCGTGGTGGTTGCGTGTAAACCGCACAAATATCATGGCCGAAAGATATAAGGGATTGAAGTGTTGGTACCGAAAATTCTGGCGTACCCATAAATGCTATTCTTAATTTTGTGTTCTTGCTGGACATGAGCCTTTATTTACAAACCTCGATTAACTTGTTCTTTTTTTGCTTTGACCATTTTCTTAAGAATCATATTTCGTTTGAGCGAAGACAGGTGATCTACAAAAAGAATACCATTGAGGTGATCTATCTCGTGTTGAATGCAAACGGACAGAAGACCATCGACGTCTATCGTTTGTTGCTTACCTTTTTCGTCGGTGTAGCTAACTCTTGCTTCTGCTGGCCTAGTAATCTCGGCATAAAAACCGGGTAGGGAAAGGCAACCTTCTTCATGCGTAGAAAGTTCCGTAGATACAGAAACTAATTCTGGATTAACCATTCGATAGGGCTGGGGAGCTTCGTCTTTGGATGAACAGTCAATCACAATAATTCTTTGTTTTATTCCAACTTGTGGAGCGGCAAGACCAANCCCAGGAGCTTGGTACATCGTTTCCAGCATNTTGTCCATGAGACTAAGAATAGTNGCATCGATTGTATTNACTGGGNTGCATTTAGTTTTAAGCACAGGGTCTGGAGCCCAGACTATCGGCATGGTGGCCATTCTGTTCCCTCTTGAAATTTTTGAATCTCCGTACGGTATGTAATGTCCTGCGTCAAGTGATAGCGAAGGGTAAGCTATCTAGACGCTCCACCATATACAATATATTGTTATGGTTGTACCAACTAATCTAAATGGATACTTATTTGTGGACTTGAATTTATTTACAACACTAATAGTGATCCTTTTTTTTGTCGTTTTATTAACATTCGTAGTTGTTAGAAACGGGGCCTCTACAAGGCAAGTCATTCGGGAACTTCAAGACAATCGAATTTCGACAAAAGATACAACGGATAAATTAGCAACTAATCAAGGCGAGTTGGCAGGGCGCCTGACCCAGCTATCTGAAACTCAGGTAACCAATCAAAACCGATTGATTGATTTGATGCAGTCACAAGAAAGAGCCGTTAGTAAAAAGCTTGAAGAGCGGTTAGCAGATCTTGGACAGCGCTTTGGCGAAGGAATGGAAAAATCCCGCGTCAGCCAACAAACAAGCCTTGGCGAACTTAAAGAACGTTTAGTGCGTATAGATGCTGCGCAAAAAAACATAGAAGAACTATCCAGTCAGGTAGTTGGACTTCAGGACATACTCTCTAATAAGCAAGCGCGTGGTGCCTTTGGCGAAGTTCAACTGGCAGATCTTGTAAAATCGATCATGCCGCCAAATTTTTACAGTTTTCAGGCCACACTATCCGGGGGTAGAAGAGTCGATTGTTTATTAAATTTGCCATACCCGCCAGGACCGATAGCTATAGACGCGAAGTTTCCTCTGGAGAGTTATAGATTGCTCGTAGATGCGGGAAGTGATCGAGATAAAAATCAAGCGAGAAAATTGCTTGCTACAGATGTTTTAAAGCATGTTAGTGATATATCGGAAAAATATATCGTCCCCGGAGAAACTGCTGAATCCGCCTTATTATTTCTGCCTTCTGAAGCAGTCTATGCTGAGTTGCACGCAAACTTGCCTGATGTAATTGAAAGGTCATGGAAGTCCAAGGTATGGGTTGTTTCACCAACTACCTTGATGGCAACATTAAATACGATAAGAGCTGTTCTAAAAGATTCGCAGATGAGAGAGCAAGCCCACGTTATTCAGCGGGAGATAATGATACTTTTGCAGGACATTGGGCGATTAGATGGACGGGTTGGAAAATTGGAAAATCATTTTAGGCAAGCAGAAGATGACCTCAGACAAATTCGGGTGTCTACAGAGAAGATAACAAAACGAGGCAATAAAATCGAAGAAATTGAATTGCAAGGAGAGCCGAACCAGGCCTCTTTTGGAAAGGATCCTGGAACACTATCTAATGATGATCACACCAGTTTGAAGATCCAAAAATAATAAATACATCTCTAAATTTAATTATGTTGTGCGAAACTAGCAACGAATGTAAAACGTGGCGGTTTTTGAAAACATCTTAATACAATATGTTAATCAGAATTTTGATTTTCCAATCGAAGGTTATTTGATTGAATACTCGTCAATTGACGTCAAGGCCGCATCAGCTTACTTTATTATTTCTAGGTTAAAATTGTTCCGAGGAGATGTGATATGTCAGAAACAAAAAAGCTGGCCGACTTTGCCGCAAATCTCTCTTTTAATGATATACCTAAAGACGTGGTTGAGCGAATAAAGTTTTTAACCATGGACACTGTTGGTATATCGATACGTGCCATGCATGATGCGGAATCAACGCCAGCGCTTCTATCGGCTAGCCACGCAATGGGCTATATCGGAGGCCAAAGTAGGGTTATGGGCAGCAGCACGACATATACTCCTCCGGCGGCAGCCATGATAAATGGTACGCTGGCGCATAGCTTGGACTTCGACGACACCCATGCTGCGGGATCTCTCCATACCAGTGCTCCAATTATCCCAGCAGTCTTTGCCGCTGCCGAAATGACCGGAGCGAGCGGTAGGGATGTAATTACTGCAATCGCAGCGGGCTTTGAAGTGCAAATCAGATTGAGTTTGGCTCTAAATCCTACTGAGCATTACAAGAGAGGGTANCACCCTTCCGCAACCTGTGGAACTTTTGGCGCGGCAGCAGGGGCAGGATTGATATTCAAATTAAATAGTGAAAATATGGAAAGTGCTTTTGGGATAGCAGAGTGCCAAACTTCAGGATCGATGCGATTTTTGGCTGACGGCGCTTGGACAAAACGATTTCAAGTGGGGTATGCAGGACACAATGGATTGATAGCAGCCTGTTTGGCTCGCGAAGGCTTCAAGGGACCAATAGGATCGGTAGAAGGAAAAGATGGATTTTTAAAATCGTATGCCCCCAGCCCCGACTTATCGAGAGCGGCCCAAGATCTCGGAGAAGTCTGGGAAACTATGAATATCGCGGTTAAACCGTATCCTTCTTGCAGGTATAGTCACGCGGCTATGGGTGCCCTTGCGGAAGTTCGCAGCAAACATCAAGTAACAGCGGAAGAAGTNAAATCCGTAGAGGTAGGATTGCCTCACACNGGTTGGCGCATNATTGGTGAAACTGATGANGTAAAGCGAAGGCCGGTGGGAGCAGTAGATGGGCAATTTTCCATGCCCTTTTGTGGTGCAGTTGTTTTGAGACAGGGAACAATGGGGTGGGATGATTACGCAAAGCATCTGAACGATTCTTCCACTTTAGAACTAGCTGGAAAATTTACCACGGTAACAGATCCATGGGCGGAATCAGAATATCCTTCAAATATGGCAGGCATAGTAAGGGTTAAAACAGAGCGAGGTGAATTCGAGGAAAAGGTTTCAGTTCCGAAAGGCGAACCCAGTAATTTCATGACTTCAACCGAAGCTCGCGATAAGTTTGACGACCTTGTGTCACCTTATTTAGAAAGAAAACAGCTTGATCAGTTAGTGGATGTCCTCCTCAAATTAGATGAAGAAGAATCAATAGTCGCGATGTTAGATCTCACTAGATCTCAAGAAAGCGGACTTCGAATGGCAGGAGAAGACTAGGGAGGATCAATGTCATACGAAAGTAGAGCTATCGAAACAGGTGCGGGAAATCGTTTCCGCGAAGAAATTGGTCGCTACTTTGAGGAGTTTAACGTTGGGGACGTTTATGAACATCGGCCAGGTAGAACAATAAATGAGGCAGATAATTCTTGGTTTACGCTTTTGACGATGAATACTCACCCCCTTCATTTCGATTCAGAATACGCAAAAAATAGCGAGTTTGGTAAGATTTTGGTGAACTCATGCCTTACGTTGTCCATCGTAGCTGGGATGAGCGTGAGTGACGTCAGTCAAAAGGCTATTGCAAACCTGGGTTGGACAGACATCAAACTACCCGCTCCCGTTTTTATTGGAGATACAATTTACGCTGAAACGGAGGTTCTGGAGAAGCGGGAATCAAAATCTCGTCCGACCCAAGGGATTGTGTCTGTGCGAACTAGAGGAACAAAATCCGACGGAACTGTTTTCATGACTTTTGATCGNACCATACTAGTCGCGAAACGTGGACACGGTATCGAAAATTGATCTTGTCTTAAAATACAATTTAACTAAAGGAAGGTTAGAGAGAATTAGCCATGGCTGTAGCTGAAGATTTTTCGTTTGAAGAGCGTAAAGAACAGGAAAGAATGGTTCTAGAAAGTGTGGAACGGTTTCTGGACAAAGACGTCGCGCCCTATGCGCATGATTTAGAGGCAGATGATACGTATCCACAGGAAATCGTGGATAAGATGGTCGATATGGGCCTTTTTGGAGCTACAATTGGGTCTGAGTACGGTGGTCTAGGTTTGTCAGTTTCTACATATGCGAAGATTGTTGAACGAGTCTCAACTGTATGGATGTCTGTATCGGGTATCTTTAATTCGCATCTTATAATGGCGGCGGCGGTTGAGCGGGCTGGTACAGAGGAACAAAAAGCAAAGTGGCTTCCTAAATTTGCCTCAGGGGAACTACGAGGAGGCATAGCGNTAACAGAACCTGATGCAGGTACTGATCTTCAAGGCATACGCACCAGGGCAGATAAATCTGGGAATGGTTATTCGTTAAATGGCGCAAAAACTTGGATTAGTAATGCAGTCGAAGGCGGTATATTGGCAATTCTGGCGAAAACAGACCCGGAGGCAGAGCCCAGACATAAAGGTATGAGTCTTTTCCTTGTAGAAAAAAGTTCTGAATTCCAAGTAACAAAAAGGATGAAAAAACTTGGGTACAAGGGCATTGACTCTGGTGAGTTTGTTATGGATGACCTTTTTGTCCCGGGTGAAAATTTGATTGGGGGAGTGGAAGGTAGGGGTCTTCAGCAAATTTTAAGCGGCTTGGAACTGGGTCGAATAAATGTTGCGGCCAGAGGCGTGGGCATTGCCAAAGCATGTTTGTTGAAATCTGTTGAGTATGCGCAAGTTCGAAAGACGTTTGGAAAGCCAATTGCTGATCACCAATCAATCCAAATCAAGCTCGCTGATATGGCTACACAGGTTGAGTCNGCAAGACTGCTAACGGAACANGCAGCATTGGCCTACGACAAAGGTGAGCGCTGTGATATGGAAGCAGGCATGGCGAAACTAGCAGCTAGTGAAGCGGCTCTGCATAATAGCCTTGAGGCCATGAGATTGCACGGTGCCTACGGCTATTCGAAAGAGTTTGATATAGAGCGTTACTACCGGGATGCGCCATTATTGGCTATTGGTGAAGGCACAAACGAACTGCAAAAGTTGATAATAGCAAAGCAATTAATAGCAAGAAATCCTGTTTAAAANAACAAAGTCAGTTTAGATATGTAACTTAAATTACGCTTTTTAAGCTGCATGCTAATCAGCGATTATGAGTTGGATCGCTGCACTTTATATTGGCTTCTAAATTCGTGGTGCCGGTGCTAGGTATCGGTGTTAATTCGATAGTGAGGAAGGGGAGCCTATGGCAATTAATATAGGCGTGGACGTAGGCGGGACATTTACCGACTTNGCGGTCAGTATGCCGACAGACGGCACGCATCTTTATTACAAGGTCCCATCGACGCCCGAAAAGCCAGATCGAGCAATCATTCGAGGATTGGAGGACTTATTAAGCAGTCATTCGATAGAACCAAGTGGAGTTCTGAGATTTTCCCATGGTACGACGGTGGGTACAAATGCCCTAATCCAACGTCAGGTCGGAAAGGTTGCCATCATCACCACTAGAGGTTTTAGAGACCTCATAGAAATAGGGCGGCAAACCCGTCCAAAAGTTTATGACATGCACCAAGATTTNCCGAAACCGCTTGTGCCTCGTTGGCTTCGTTATGAGGTATCTGAGAGAATACTGGCTGACGGGAGAATTCATATTCCGTTAGACGAGAATGAGGTCAAAGAGTTAGGGAGAATTCTCTCATTGGAAAAAGTTGATTGCGTAGCAATTTGTTTTTTGCACTCGCATGCTTTTCCTAATCATGAGCAACGAGCTGCCGAAGTATTGAAATCAGTTATGGGTGATGGGATATCCATAATGACTTCTTCAATGGTCTATCCAGAGTTTCGGGAGTATGAAAGGTTTTCAACAACTGTTCTCAATGCTGCATTATTAACAGTAATGAGCGCTTATCTTGATCGCCTTACAGAAGAGGTCAAACGTATAGGTTTGGTCGCCGATCCAATGATCAGTCAAAGCGGAGGCGGGCTGATGTCAGCGACTTATTCCCGGCAGTTTCCTATCCGTTCCGCGTTATCAGGGCCCGCAGCTGGGGTCATTGGCGCATCCTATAGAGCTGTTGTAGCAGGAGAGCGAAATATTATAACTCTGGATATTGGTGGTACGAGTGCAGATGTATCACTGATAGCAAATGGTCAGCCTTCTACAGTGCATGCAAGGCATCTAGCAGGATTCCCTTTAAGACTGCCAGCTCTAGATGTGAGCGCAGTTGGTGCGGGCGGCGGTTCNATTGCATGGATAGACCGCGACGAACTTCTTAAGGTGGGGCCCGAAAGCGCGGGTGCCGATCCGGGGCCTGCTTGCTACGATAGAGGCGGCTCCGTGGCTACTGTCACAGATGCAAATGTGCTTCTGGGTCGTCTGCCCAGCGAAGCGCTTTTAGATGGTAGAATGCCCATACGTGCAGACTTGGCCAAAAATGCTATTGATAGTCTATCGGCACAGTTAAATTTATCCCTTGAAGACACAGCCCTTGGTATCGTTCAAGTTGCCAGCGCAGTAATAGTAAAAGCAATGCGAGCTATTTCTGTCGAGAGGGGGCACGACCCCTCAGCCTTTACGCTGTTTGCTTATGGCGGGGCCGGTCCGCTGCATGCGATGGAAGTAGCAAAAGAGCTTGGGATCAAAAAGGTTTTCATACCTCCTAACCCTGGTATTTTATGCGCAGAAGGGCTTTTGAGCTCAGATCTGATTGCGGATTTTGTCAAACCTATACTTTGTCGTTTCGATGAAAGTGTGATCCAGAACATTACACTTGTTTGGCAAGATTTGAATAATCAAGCGGTCAAATGGTTTCAAAGCGAAGATGTTTCAGATGAAAATAGAAAGACAACTTGGGTGGCCGATCTTCGTTATGAGGGGCAGAACTTTGAACTTTCAATACCATTTGAGTTTGATAAATTTGGTAAAAGCGAGATTGAACAATTAAGGTCAGCTTTTGATGAAGCACATGAGGTTGCTTATGGGTACGCCCAACCAAATGAGTATGTTGAACTTGTCAACATTAAGGTCAAGCTTTCGGGAGTGCTGGCTAAACCATCCCTGCCCAAGCTAGCAGTATCTGTGGATGCTAAACCAATTTCTGAGCGCAAGGTTTGCTTTCAAAAAGGTGAGTGGATGGAGACTAAGGTCTACCGTCGATTAGATCTATCGCGAGGTCAGTCACTTACCGGTCCGGCGATAATAGAACAAATGGACAGTATAATAGTGGTTTTTCCTGGAGACATTGCCAGAGTTGATGACTGGGGAAACCTCCTAGTGAATATAAGTTGAAATGGATAATTAAGATGCCAAGCTTATCCCCAATTGAGGTTGAACTTCTTCGAAATGGTCTTACTAGCATTTGCGATGAGATGTTCCTTGCGATTATGAAGAGCGCNTATTCCACTAATATAAAAGAAAGACACGACCACAGNGCAGCTATTTTTGATGCCGATGGCAGGGTTGTTGTTCAGGGTGAAAGTTTACCTCTCCACTTAGCATCTATGCTTGGATTGGTAGAGGTTGTCTTAGACCGTTATGGAAAAGAAAATATCAGTCCAGGAGATATGTTTTTGTCAAACGACCCTTTTGTGGGNCGTGGTTCTCATCTGCCTGACGTCGCTATTCTTGCACCCGTGTTTCGAGAAGATGAATTGGTTATGTTTGTCTCTAATATAGCACACCATTCCGATATCGGCGGGATGGCGCCGGGTTCGATGGCTGGCGGGATGACGGAAATTTACCAGGAAGGGCTTAGAATACCACCTATTAGGATAGTGAAGAATGAAGAGATTCTGCAAGATATATTGGATTTAGTTTTGTTAAACGTAAGAGTTCCCTCGGAGCGTAGAGGCGATTATATGGCTCAAATAGCAGCAAATAAATTGGGAACNAGGCGTCTTCAGGAGCTTTTTAGAAAATGGACTAAAGAGCAAGTTTCGGAGGGTTGNAGAGGGATAATTGATGCTGTTACCAGGCGAATGAAGAGTGGAATCGCAGATCTTCCGGACGGTGATTATGAGTTTGCTGACGTATTAGATGATGACGGNATGGGAACTAAAGACATACCGATTTCTGTGAAGATCAATATTAGGCATAATGAAATTTGGCTCAATTTTGCGGGGTCAGGTGCTCAGGTTACAGGCAATATGAATAATAGTTTTGCGGGACTTCAGGCAAGTGTGCTCTTTGCGCTGAAAGTTTTAATTGATCCGGATGGGCCAACCAATCACGGAATGCTAGATCCTGTTCATATTGAGGCTCCTGAAGCGAGCGTTGTTAATGCCTCATTCCCGGCCGCAACAGCGGCAAGAGCTCAAACATGTCAACGTATTATCGATGTCATACTTGGCGCACTGGCGCCTGCCGTACCGGAACGTGTTATAGCTGCCTGTAATGGGGCAAATGGAGTTGCAACTTTCTCGGGTAAGGGACCCGACGGGCAGTACTATCTATATATGGAAACTATTGGTGGCGGTGCCGGAGGGCGTTCTTACAAGGATGGTTCCGATGGAATACAGGTACATGTCACAAATACCTCTAACTTACCCGTGGAAGCCCTTGAAAGTGAGTATCCGCTTTTAGTTGAAAAATATGAACTTGTTGAGAATTCAGGCGGGGCAGGCAAATGGCGTGGTGGGATGGGGCTCAGAAGAGTGTATCGGGGCCTGGGCCATACATTAACATTTTCGGGGCAAGGTGAAAGGGCGGTCACCCCGCCATGGGGGTTGTTTGGTGGTAAGGGCGGTGGTACCGGGTCCATATCATTGATCCATCCGGACGGAATTAATGAAGCGCTAGAAATCAAACCGGCATCGCTTCAGGTTGAACCATTAACAGCGGTTTGTATAGAAACACCCGGCGCAGGTGGTTATGGTATGCCAAGTGAAAGAGACAAAGAGTCTTTATTGGAAGACCTGAAGTCAGAGAAATTTTCTAAGGCTTTTCTCAAAGAGAATTATAATTTTGAAATCTAACCCCCACAAAATATTTAGATTAAGGCATAGCTAAAAAATGCTATTAATATTCGATCGAAAGGTTTATCCCTAACAACCCCAACTTGGCGTTACATTGATGTTGCCCCGCCATCGATTACGAGTTCCCCTCCAGTCATGTATGAAGACTCCTCCGAAGCTAAAAAAATCACTCCTGAGACGATTTCGTCTATTGTTCCAAGACGTCCAAGTGGAACGCGACCAAGTCTTTCTGCCAAAGCCTTGGGGTCAGACATGGCTTGATGGATCATTTCTGTATCGATAGGACCAGGAAAAATGGCGTTACTCCGTATATTGTCTTTGGCGTGCTGGGTAGCGATAACTTTACTTAAAACCCTAACCGCGCCCTTGCTTGCGGCGTAAGCGGGTTCTTGTGTTGTTGCTTGTCCAAAACCTGCTACTGAACAAATATTAACAATAGAACCACCGCCGGCGCGCCGCATTGCCGGGATAGAGTGCTTTGCACCAAGAAAGACACCTTTAGAATTAACCGCTTGAATTCTGTCCCACTCGTCCACCGTACGCTCCTCTAAAGGAACTCGGGGAATAACAATGGCGGCATTATTAACTAAAACGTCAAGTTTTCCATAAGTAGAGACGGTAGTCTCTACTGCTGTGATCCAATCTGATTCACTTGTTACGTCTAAATGTAGGTATTTTGCTGACTTGGACTGTTTATTTATTTCTGCTTCGACTGCGTAGCCATTTTCATCAAGAATATCGCCAAAAACCACTTTGGCCCCTTCTTTAACAAAAGCTTTTGCTTCTGCAGCGCCTTGGCCTTTTGCGCCACCAGTAATTATGGCAACCTTGCCTGCTAATCGTCCCATGATCCTGTCTCCATTCAATAAATGGTAAAGTTAACTTGCGCAAACGAGATAAAGACTAAACAGAATTTATTTACGTCGCAATTGTCATGGCTGAAAAAGGAGATACCTGATACTGTCGAAAGTGATTTGAAAAATAGAATTTTTAAGTATTAGAAAATTTCACATGTTCAGCGAACTTCTAGCGTAAAATGCCAATAAACTTTGGAATAGTCGGGCTGGGAATGATTGCACGTTTTCATGCCAAAGCAATAGCGGCGACATCAGGCGCGGAGCTTACCGCCGTTTTCTCTCGCGATAAAAAAAAAGCGAGAGATTTTTCGAAAGAATTTGGTGCGGCCCCCTATACAGATTTAGACAAGTTTCTTGATCATGCTAATTTAGACGCAATTAGTATTTGTACCCCTAGTGGTAATCATCTTGAACCTTGCATTGCAGCAGCAAAGGCTGGGAAACACGTTGTATGTGAAAAACCGCTTGAAATAAATACAACTCGAATAGATAAAATGATAAGCGCATGCCGAAGTTCAAACGTGTTGCTTTCAGGCATTTTTCCAAGACGATTTAATTCATCCACACGTTTACTGAAGGACGCCATCGATGCTAACCGCTTTGGCGAAATAAATATGGCCGATGCTTACATCAAATGGTGGAGGAGCCAAGCATATTACGAAAGTGGAGATTGGAGAGGAACATGGCGTCTGGATGGTGGTGGTGCACTGATGAATCAATCTATACATACGATCGATTTACTTTTATACCTGATGGGACCAATAGATAATGTGCGCGCGGAAACGCGGCGACGTGGACATACCTCCATAGAAGTTGAAGATACTGCGGTAGCGCTTTGTGAATTTCAATCCGGCGCGATAGGCGTTATTCAGGGATCAACAGCAAGTTGGTCGAAAACAGGCCATCCTGCGGAAATACACATAACAGGTTCTCGGGGGTCAGTATTTATGGCGGACGATTGTTTTCGGGTTTGGGAGTTTGTCGACGAGTCGGAGGAAGATCAAGTCATTAGAAATAAGTTCATGCTTCAGAAGGGCTTAATAGCTGCAGGGGGAGCTGACCCGTCTGCTATAGATTACTCCTGGCATGCGCGGAATTATGAGGACATTGTCTATGCTCTCACCAATGAAGTGAACCCGAAAATAACAGGGGAAGAGGCTAGACGGGCGGTGGCTGTTGTAGGGGCTATTTATGAGTCGGCGGCATCAGAAGGAAAGCGCGTGGAGGTTTTATAGCTATGTATCTGACTGGATTTGCAGATGAAGTATCACAAAATATAGAGGATCAAATAAAGGTCACAAAAGAGTTGGGTTGGAATTCTATTGAGGCTCGAAGTATTGGTGGATCGAATATACACGACATATGTGAACCTGAATTTGAAAGAGTGTGTAATCTCTTATCTGAACACGAGATTTACGTGAACTGTTTTGGTTCGACTATTGCCAATTGGAGTAAAAAAGTCAGTGATCCTTTTGATATAAGTCTGGAAGAGGTTGAAAGAGCAATTTTGAGAATGCGACGCTTGGACGTAAAGCTAGTTCGTATCATGAGTTATGCTCGTTGTGCCGGTGAGTATCAATATAAAGAGGAACGTTTCAGAAGATTAAAAATTATTTGCAGCCGGTTTTTAGATGCTGGGATCACGCCGGTTCACGAAAATTGCATGAATTATGGAGGAATGAGCTGGGTTCATACCATGGAACTTATAGACAATATACCAGGGCTGAAATTGGTTTTTGATACGGGAAACCCAGTGATATCAAAAGACTATTCTAAGACGGATGATCGAAAACAGGATCCGTTAGAGTTTTTTAAAAAAGTATATCAGCATGTGGAGCACATTCATATTAAGGATGCCGTTTTAGACGGAGATCGGGAATGTTTCGTGTTTCCGGGCGATGGGGACGCAAAAATTATAGATATCTTAAAAGAATTGAAGCACATAAATTATGATGGAGGTATATCTATCGAACCCCATATGGCTTCAGTCTTTCATGACCCGGACGCCGGCACTGCGTCCTTGGAGGACGGCTATCGGATTTATATTGAATATGGAAAACGTTTAATGAGGCTCCTTAACAGCATAGACTACAACGCTAGGGCATTTGCGTCTTAATCATGAACCGCTATCGTTAACTTATCCATGTTTGTAAAAAAGATTAATGCCCAAAATTAGCATTTGATCCGCTTTTGTTCGCAGAGCAATTATATTATTTAGTAGGAAATGCAGATTAATTTCTTAGAATGTTGTGAACGATTGAAAAGAATACAGAAAAATTATAAATCGTTTCTGCGCGACCTTTAAGTTTTGTCCAAATGAGATAGCGTTTGAAAAAGTCGATTGGAGAGTAATTGAATGGCGGAGCTCTTTTCTCATCCATTAGATGGAAAGTTCGTTGCCCGGCTGAAGAATAATATCGAGGGGCATGTTCATTTTGACCCTTATACCGTGGGTAGATATTCAACTGATGCGTCCATTTATCAGGTTGCGCCATTTGGTGTCGTTATACCTAAAACAATACAGGACCTAGTTGCTGCAGTTGAAATAGCTGCCGACTATAATATTGCTATTTTACCTAGGGGCGGAGGAACGAGCCAATGTGGCCAGACAGTTAATCAGGCCATTGTCATAGACTGCTCACAATATCTTAATAAAATAGTCGACTTTGACTATGATCAGCGAAAAATATCGGTTGAACCAGGCATCGTTCTTGACCACCTGAATAGTTACCTAAAACCCTATAACCTCTTTTTTCCGGTGGACATTTCCACAGCATCGCGAGCAACCATCGGGGGAATGACCGCAAATAACTCGTGTGGCGGGCGATCAATCCGTTATGGAATAATGGTGGATAACGTGCATTCGATTGATGCTTTTTTGATTAATGGGCAGCATGCCAGATTTGCGGATACGCCAAGTGACCTTAACCATGTTAAAGGCACAGAGCACTATCGCCTATTAGTTAGCTCGGTAAGGGAAATAGCTAATAGAGAAAAGTCACAATTGGACAGTTTTTTTCCAAAGTTAAAACGAAGAGTTGGTGGTTATAATTTGGATACAGTAGATCCGCGAGGTCATAACATGGCGAAATTACTTGTAGGATCTGAAGGGACACTTGCAACATTCAAGAATATAGAGCTGAATTTGCAAGAGATACCGAAGCAAAGGGTAATCGGTGTATGTCACTTTCCTACATTCTACTCCGCGATGGATGCAGCTCAGCATTTAGTGAAACTAGATCCGATCGGCGTGGAGTTAATAGACCGGACGATGATCGAGCTTGCGCGGAATATCCCAATATTCAAACCCACAGTTGATAGTTTCGTGAAGGGTGAACCTGACGCGGTACTATTGGTTGAATTTTCCGGAGAGGAATTAAATCCTCTAAAAAACAAGCTAAAAGAATTAGATACACTAATGTCCGATCTTGGTTATCCCAACGCTATTATTGAGGCCATTGATCCGGTTTTTCAAAGTAAGATAACTGAGGTTCGTCAACAAGGCCTCAACATCATGATGTCGATGAGAACGTCAGGAAAACCGGTCTCCTTTATAGAAGACTGCGCTGTTCCATTGGAAAATTTAGCTGAATATACGGATAGGTTAACAGAAGTATTTAAGAAATATGGAACTAACGGAACATGGTATGCTCATGCTTCGGTTGGCTGCCTCCACGTCAGGCCCGTATTGGATATGAAAAAGGGTGAGGATGTAAAGAAAATGCGGGCCATTGCAGAGGAGGCTTTTGAAATGGTTCGGGAATATAAAGGATCGCATTCAGGAGAACATGGCGATGGGATAGTTCGTTCTGAGTTTCATAGAAAAATGTATGGGGACCGTTTAGTAGATGCGTTTTCCGAGGTGAAGAATTTGTTTGACCCCAAGGGGTTGTTGAACCCAGGGAGGATTGTCAACCCTCCTAAAATGGATGATAGGTCTCTGTTCAGATTTAAACCGAGTTATAAAGAGGTTCAGATAAGGACAGCATTAGACTGGTCAGATTGGAATGGATTGTCTGGAGCCGTCGAGATGTGCAACAACAACGGCGCCTGCAGAAAAGACCCTGGCGGGGTAATGTGCCCTAGTTATAGAGTAACTAAAAATGAAAAACACGTCACAAGGGGACGGGCCAACACTTTACGTTTGGCGTTGAGTGGCCAACTAGGGCGAGATGCAATCTCCTCTAGAGAGATGTCAGAAACTATGGAGCTTTGTGTATCTTGCAAAGCATGTCGCCGAGAATGTCCGACTGGCGTGGACATGGCAAAAATGAAAATAGAACATAAATTTGCTTTCGTTCAAAAACACGGGCTAACAATGCGTGATAGGCTTGTAGGCTACCTTCCAAAATACGCTAGAATGGCATCTCAGTACCATACGGTTAGTAATCTAAGAGATAAATTGCCGGGATTACCCTGGTTGACCGAAAAGTTTTTGGGTTTATCGCAAAAACGTTCATTGCCTGTTTGGAATAGAGATCCATTCAAAGCTACAGAGGCAAGCAGGGCGACAAAAGAAAAGGAAGTGGTTTTAATGGCGGATACATTTAATACCTACTTCGAGCCAGATAATTTGCGTTCGGCACTTAGAGTATTAGAAAAGTTGGGGTATCAAGTTCATGTAGTGGATCCGTCCAAGGGGAATGGAAGGCCTGTATGCTGTGGAAGGACATATCTTTCTGTTGGGCTAGTTGAAGAGGCTCGCTCCGAGCTCAGCCATTTGATTGGTTGTTACCTCCCATATATCGACAAGAATATATCAATTGTTGGGCTCGAGCCTTCTTGTCTTAACACATTGCGCGATGAAGCTCTTGCACTGGGTTTAGGGGCTGATGCAGAAAAAATTGCTGAAAAGAGTATGATGCTGGAAGGATTTCTCCTGGAAGAGATCAGGCAAAAACGGATTAGTTTTAAACCTCTTCCTCTCGGAAAAAAGGTTTTATTGCACGGACATTGCCATCAAAAAGCTTTTGGCGATATGAGCGCAGTAGAACAGCTTTTAAAACTTATTCCTGACCTAGAGGTGGAGACTGTAAATTCAAGTTGTTGCGGTATGGCAGGCGCCTTCGGTTATGAAGCTGAGCACTACGAAACGTCCATCAAGATGGGAGAATTAGACCTCTTGCCTGCTGTTAGAAATGCCGACGAAGAATGTTTAATTGTTGCGGACGGAACAAGTTGTAGGCACCAAATAAGTGATGGCTCGCAGCGAAAAGCTCTTCATGTAGCTAAAGTTCTTGAGATGGTAGTTGAGTAGAACAATGATTAAAAAAAATCACCATGATCAATAAAAAGAGAAGCGGCTTTGTTGCCAACATGACTTAACTAAAGATAGGAAAATAATATGACTTACCAAGCCGGTCCCCATTTTTTACAGATCCCAGGTCCTAGTAATGTCCCGGGCCGTGTTCTTCGAGCTATAGAACGCCCAACAATAGACCATAGGGGGCCGAATTTTCAGGATCTAGCCGTTGAGGTACTTGCAAAAATAAAGCCTATTTTCAAAACCTCGCAACCTGTAATTATTTTCCCCTCTTCGGGGACTGGGGCTTGGGAGGCGGCGCTGGTAAATACGCTTTCGCCAGGTGATCGAGTTTTAATGTATGAAACAGGTCAGTTCTCAAATTTATGGATAGAGTTAGCAAGCCGTCTTGGGCTTCAACCTGAAATTTGCGAGGGTGATTGGCGTGGTGGAGCTATAGCTGATGTAATAGAAGCGCGCCTATCAGCTGATATGAAGCATGAGATAAAAGCAGTTTGTATTGTTCATAATGAAACGTCTACGGGAGCTTTATCAGATGTAAAAGCTGTTCGGAACGCTATTGATAATGCAAAACATCCCGCTTTATTTCTAGTAGATACAATCTCTGGCTTAGGGTCCGCAGATTACAAGCACGATGATTGGGGAGTGGATGTGACAATAACGGGATCTCAAAAAGGCTTAATGCTGCCTCCCGGACTTGGTTTTAATGCTGTGAGTGAAAAAGCTGTGGCAGCAAGTAAGTCGGCTAAACTTCTGCGATCCTATTGGGATTGGACGGCGCAATTACACAATAATCCGACGGGTAATTTCCCCTATACACCCGCGACAAATTTACTTTATGGCCTGCTGGAGGCGTGCGACATGCTAATGGAAGAGGGAATGGAAAATGTTTTTGCAAGACATGAACGGCATGCAGAGGCAACTAGACGCGCGGTGAGAACTTGGGGCCTTGAGATCCAATGTTCTGAACCAAAAGAATATAGCCCGGTTTTGACAGGAGTAATAATGCCCGAAGGACATGATGCGGATGCTCTGCGCGATGTTATTCTGGAAAAATATAATATGTCTCTCGGTGCAGGCCTTGGTAAAATCAAAGGAAGGGTTTTTCGTATTGGCCATCTGGGTGATTTTAACGATTTGATGTTAATGGGTACCTTATCTGGCGTGGAAATGGGCCTCGCATCTGCAAATGTTCCGCATAACAAGGGCGGTGCCCAAGCTGCGTTAGAATTTCTAGCTGGTAATTAACTGGGCGAACTTTGAATTTTTTCTGTAAACTATATTTTGAATTTGCACTTGGGCTACATTAATAAATGCGTCAGAAATTGTTTGAATACAAGTAATCTGTATTCTATAACTGATCGTCTGTTAAAGCTGAGGAGTTAGTCGTGCTGATAGGAGCAATGGCCTCTGCGATGACGTCGTCGGTGATATATAGATTGTCCTAAAGTGGGAGTATGCCAGAATGGATGAGAAGCGTTTAATTGAGGTTGACGACCTTAGGGTTTATTTTCCATTAGAGGATGAGACGGTTAAGGCAGTTGAAGGAGTATCCTGGCATATTGACAAAGGTGAAACACTTGCGGTTGTAGGGGAATCCGGGTCGGGAAAATCTGTTACGGCAATGTCTCTGATGCGGTTAACTGACTACGCTGGGGGCAAAATTATGTCTGGGACAGCGAATTTTCGTCGAAAAAACGGAGCTACCGTGGATTTAGCTAGTGAGAAACAGGATGTCATGCGCAATATACGAGGTAATGACATCTCGATGATTTTTCAAGAGCCAATGACCTCCTTAAATCCAGTTTTTACCGTTGGAATGCAGATAGCCGAAGCAATAATTCTTCATCAAGGAAAGACTGAGGGAGAAGCGCTAGACATGGCTTTGGAGATGCTAAAACTGGTTCGTATTCCGGAGCCGGAAAAGCAACTGACACAGTATCCGCATCAGCTTTCTGGTGGAATGCGGCAGCGGGTGATGATTGCTATGGCTCTAAGTTGCAGGCCATCTCTTTTAATAGCGGATGAGCCAACAACCGCACTAGATGTTACAATACAGGCTCAGATCCTTGGCCTCATAAAGAAACTACAGCAAGATATTGGAATGTCAGTGATGTTCATCACGCATGATATGGGTGTGGTTGCTGAAGTCGCTGATCGCGTTGTTGTAATGCTTCGCGGGGAAAAAGTTGAGGAAGGCCCGGCAGTCGAAATTTTTCACAACCCGCAGCATCCCTATACGAAAGCATTATTGTCCGCCGTACCAAAGCTCGGCAGCATGAACGGCAGAACACTCCCGGCAAAATTTGCAAACGTGGACATAAGCCGCGCTGAAGGAGATGAGGTCAAAGAACAAACGTCCGATGAGGAGCTTTTAGATATCCGAGATACAGTAAGGCGGGATGATGCACCTCTCATAGAAGTTAAAGGACTGACAACGCGTTTTGATATTAGAAAAGGTCTGTTTGGGACAGCTACGGGTAGGATACATGCAGTGGAAGGAATTGATTTCTCTTTGCAACCCGGAGAAACATTAGCTCTGGTTGGTGAGAGCGGTTGTGGAAAGTCAACTACTGGTAGAAGTATTATTAGACTTGAGGAACCCACTCGGGGAAGCGTCAAATTTGAAGGGCAGGAACTTACAAAACTTAGTGCAAAGCAAATGCGCCCTTATCGCCGTCAAATGCAGATGATTTTTCAAGACCCGTTTGCATCCTTGAACCCTCGAATGACAGTAGGGGATGCTATCGCAGAGCCTATTATCGTGCATGAACTTGCGAAGGGTCAGGAAGCGCGAGACCGTGTTGCGAGCCTGCTGCAAAGAGTGGGATTAGAGCCCGAACACGCGGCTAGATATCCTCACGAGTTTTCTGGCGGACAACGTCAACGATTGTGTATAGCAAGGGCTCTAGGACTGGAACCACAGCTCATTATAGCGGATGAGGCTGTATCAGCGCTTGACGTATCGATTCAAGCGCAGGTTATCAATCTTATGATGGACCTTCAGGAAGAATTTGGTTTGTCTTATCTGTTTATCAGTCACGATATGGCAGTTGTAGAAAGAGTTAGTCACAGGGTGGCCGTTATGTATCTAGGCGAAATTGTTGAACTCGGCATGCGTGGACAGGTTTTTGAGAATCCTCAACATCCTTATACGAAAAAGCTTATGTCTGCTGTACCTGTGGCGGATCCAAATTTACGAAAGAAAGAGCTCAACCTTATGACTGACGAAATTCCAAGTCCATTAAAGCCAATCGGCTATGAGCCCGACGAATTTGAGTTAGTTAGTATTGACGAAGGTCATTACGTCAAGCCATTTGACGGGATGGCGGCCTGACCCAAAAAAATTGAGCGTATTATTTTATCGACACTTTCGTTCGATTTAGAGGGTTGANGAAGCAATGTTTCCGAAATTGAAACTTGGCTGCAAATACTTCGCTGTGGTTTTGNTNNNGNGTTCGGTNTATATAACACCCTCTTTTTCTCAGTCAAAGTGGGCGACGCCAGCTCAAGTAGAAGGCCCTTATTANCCGAGAATCAAACCTAAAGAAGTTGACCCTAATCTCTTGGAATTCGAAGGAAGGGGATTGCCGGANGGGGAACCGCTACAGTTGAAAGGGAGGATTTTTGATCAGAATGGTATATTGATAGAAGGCGCAAAAATTGAAATCTGGCAAAGCGATAATAAGGGCATTTACAAACATCATAAAGCGCCAAACTACCACAGGTTCGATGCACGTTTTCAAGGTTTTGGGTCTTTTATTACTAAAAAAGATGGCCGTTACAATTTTCTTACGTTAGTACCAGTCCCAGATCATAAAAGACCCCCTCATATTCATGTGAAGATATTCAGAGCAGGAAAAGAAATTCTAACGACACAGCTGTATATAAAAGATCACCCCGAGAANAATCGTGACGGTCTATTGTCGTTAATGCTTTATCCTGGCCAGCATAAGTTGCTTATTGATCTAAAACAGGCGACGATTAAACCTGGTTTAAATGGAAAAGTTGGAATATTTGATTTCGTAATTTCCAAAAACTTTTAGCATAGGGCNTCGTGCCATAATTTTTTATCGAAGGCGACGTGATTTCCAAAAAAATCAATCCGTCTTTTAACACTCTNTAATTCGGATTTGTTNTAGTGAATNGANGCCTTATCAAGGAAGTTCGGATTGNTTTGNTCTCTTACCCAATCATCCGCGGGTTGCAGGGTACTTTGCCGGACGGTTAGGTCAAATATATAGTAATGGTGCGGAACAATGATGCTTGGGTTTAAGATTTCTATTACCTCGTCAAGATGATGAAAGCCCATTACATGCTGCGATTTATCGACTGGAACAAGAACAATATCGATATCATANAGAGCTTCCCATACTTCTTCCGGAGGGTTATGCCTGTTATCGCCCCAGGCAAGAATGCGTAATCCTCCAGTTTCAACTATTATTAGACAGTGGTCCCAGGATCTTGGATTATTTGGAGGNGTTATATCTACATTATCAAACTCTTTGATGATTTTTTTGAAATCATAAACAGCAGAAGATGAATCCGTGGCGTGCTTATCAGCTATTCCTATAATTTTTACATCGCCAAATGTGTACGTGCCTATAAGCCGGTCTAGCAAAACGTGTGCGTCTAGAAGATGGAGTGCATCATGATCAAAATGAGCGTGTGTGGACACNCCGATATCGACGCTTGTTAGTGGAAAGTCCCCAAAATACCAGTCCCATCTTCGGCTAGGGTGGTTCCTCCAAGGGTCTATCATTACCGTAATTCCGGATGGGGATGTGATTTGGAAGGCAGAACTCCCATAATAATCTAATTTTACAGGGCCGACCCCTCCTTTAAAAGAAGTGCGCTGTAGCTCCATCATTCGATTATGATTAGATGACATTGTCCAAGCAGATANNCCNGGNCCTATATTTTTCATTTGAGCTTTAATGGCACNTTGGTAANCATANTCGTACCACCCTTTGTTATCAAAAATCTCAAACTAATTTTTTATGTTGCAANCNNCATNTNAGNNATTACTTANGTTTNCGAACGTAACTTTGGATCTAANACATCTCTGACGGCATCNCCNAACAGATTAAAACCNAACACAGCAAGNGTAATTGCCACGCCAGGCCAAATTGGGACCCANGGNGCGCTNTCAGCATANTCTTCTGCTCCCCCTTGTAACATTAACCCCCAAGCTGCTGTAGGCTCTTGGACTCCCATACCCAAATATGATAATGAGGCTTCAGTTAATATGGCTTGCCCGACAAACGCCGTGAGCATAATTAAAAATGGCGCCATTACATTGGGCACCATATGGCGCATGATTATTCTGACATGGCTGTATCCAACAGACCTGGCAGCGTCTATGTAAGGGAGCTCCCTGAGAGCTAAGGCACTTGATCTAACGACCCTAGCGCATCTCGGAATAAACGGAATTGTTATGGCAATTATAACCATCTCAACCCCAGTACCAAAAATAGAGACAATTGCCAGCGCCATAATAACTAATGGGAATGCCATGAAAACATCCATCACTCTTTGGAATATCAGATCAACATACCCGCCAAAATATGCACTCCCCACACCTAAAACCAGCCCAACGAAGGCTCCAACGAACGATGCTGTGAAACCTACTAATAAAGCCGTTCTAGCCCCATAGATCATCCTTGAAAGCTGATCTCTTCCGAAGGAATCAGTGCCAAAATAAAATACTTTTCCCGTTTCTTCATGGATTGTCCCTGGGGGGGAAAGCATAAATTCAAAGTTTTCCATTTCTGGGTCAAAGGGCGCTACATATTCTGCAAACACAGCTGCGAACGCCATTATTACTATAACCACCGCGCCGGCAGACCCCAGTGGCTGTCTGCGAAGCATTCTAAGGATAGTGTCCCAAATCGTCTTTTGTTTTGGTAGAACAAATTCTTCGTTAGGAAGTTCAGAAGTTGCCATTTCTTTTACCCATTAAGAATATCGAATGCGAGGATCGAGCCAAGCATACATTAAATCGACTACAAAATTTACCATAACAAATATAAAAACAACGAGCATGACAAGNGATTGGGTCAGCGTATAGTCNGCCTGTGTGACTGATTCTACGAATAGCTTACCAACACCGTTGAGGTTAAAAACCTGCTCCGTAACAACAAGTCCGCCCATAAGAAACGCAAATTCGATCCCGATGACGGTTACNACTGGTANCATAGCATTTTTCAAGGCGTGNTTATTAACAATAACTTTTTCNATCAACCCCTTTGCTCGGGCAGTTCTTACATAATCTTCACGCAANACGTCTAGCATTGCTGACCGCGTCATTCGGGTTGCCACTGAGGAGTATCGGTATCCTGTAGCTAAAGCCGGCCAAATTAATTGTGATAGGTTATGGGCTGGGTCCACCCATATTGGTTTATAAAAAATGGGTGGCATCCAAGGGACGCCAGTCCAAGCTTGTGTGAGGATTAACAAGCCCANAATAATTACGATGCCAAGCCAAAANGACGGCATNGCAATGCCGGCAATACTGATTGCTCGGACGAAATAGTCAATAAGGGTATTTTGTTTTGCTGCAGAAATAACTCCCAGCGGGACNGCTATTATTACAGAAACNAATGTTGCCATAATAGCGATTTGTAATGACATAGGAAACCGTATAGCGATTTCATGGGTAACATCCTGCTGCGTCCACATGGATTTACCGAGATCAAATCTTATAAAACCAGACATATAGTCATAAAACTGCTTTATCTTTGGATCGGAAATTTTAAGTAAGTCTTGACATTGTTTAATTTGTGCAGGATCTGCATAACCGCCTTCCCCGCCAAACTTGAGCATACAGACATCGCCTGGAATCAGCCTTAATAGTAAAAACACTACTACCGCTGCTCCAAACAGTGTTGGNAACAACATCAGCATTCGTTTCACAATATACGTATACATCTAAACCCTTAATTGTACTAGAAAGTTAGAAAATGGCCGCCTTGGAATAAACCAAAGCGGCCANAACTACAAGGAGTTTTAATTAATTAACGCCCTGCCTTTTCTTCTCAGCAGAGTCAATCCAAACATTGTCAAGCGACTGATTTAAATAGTGGCTTGGCGCAATCTTCCAACCCTTAACATAGGATCGGTGTGGATTGATTTTGTACCACCAAAGAGTAATTGCCTGAGAAGCAATGTCATTGAGTACCCGCTTCTCATATTTTCGCAATAATGGCTTTTGNTCGGCTACGGTTCCNGCCTTCAGCATCTTATCGTAGATACTTTCGAGCTCAGCATCTTCAAAGTTTGCGTAGTTATTACCCGCACTTGGAAGAAATTTTGAAACGTCTGCTATTGGATTAACAATCGACTGGCAGTTGAAGTCAACTGANACATCGAAGTCNCTTTTTTTGCGGAGTGAGGCATAAAATGGGGTTGTAGGTTTAACTACTTGATCCACCTTCATACCGGCCTTCTTCCACTGTCCCAATAGCCATGTGCCAACAATCTTATACGGCTGATCCACGCCTCTATTGAGGAAAGTGAATTTTAATCCAGATTGTCCGGCATCTTTAAGTAGTTTCTTGGCCTGTGCTCTAGAAGCAGCAACATCTTTGCCATAGCCAGCTATATTAGCCTGAAGCTCTGACATTGGCGTTGCCATTGGGTGTGCAGGGAAAACAATACCTCCGGGCGTCTTAACAATAGCAATGTTAGAGAGATACTTTGATCCTGACATCCTGTCTATCGAGAGTGTCAATGCTTTTCGAACTCTTGGATCATCGAACGGCTTAACCTCGTGGTTTGGAGTAGCAAGCAGAACGCAGTTCCAGTCACTCTCTTGAACCTTGATGCTGTCGCCTAGCGCTTTAACAAGATCATCCCTTGCCTTTGGCGGAAATCCACGAAATTCAATATCAGCACGACCGCCACGAATGGCTTGTAGCCTCACAGACATTTTTGGTGCAGCCAAGGCAGTGTAACTGTCTAAATATGGACGACCCTTATGATGATAGTTTGGGTTCTTCTTGCCTTTAACGTGGCTACCTTGAACGTGTTCTACAAAGCTGAATGCACCAGAGCCGTTTATATTTTTTTGATGCCATGTGTATCCGTGCGCATCCAAGTCTTTTTTGGAGTACACAAAGTTAAATGGCATTGCAACTGATGGAATAAACGTTCCACTTGGATGTTTCAACTTGAAAACAAGTGTTTCTGCGTCCGGTGTGGTAATCGACTCAACCATTTTGAAATATGCCTTACGGTTTGAGGCAATTCCTTTTGGTGGATTGACGATTTTATCGAAAGTCGCTTTGACATCCGCAGAAGTTAGTGGGGTACCGTCGTGAAATTTCACACCTGTCCTGATTTTGAAGGTATATTTTGTGCCGCCCTCGGTACCTTTCGGCACGTCGCCGACACATAAATCACAGACGAAGTCAGTAGGTGAAGCCGGATTATCCGGGTTTTCGCGGATTAAAAGACTGTAAAAAGGTCTGATCGGATGGATCATCCCAAAAGTCGATTCTATATGACCATCGTAGGACGGGATCTTTGAACCAACAACGATGTTGAGATTTCCGCCGTACTCTGGCGCAGCTGCTTCAGCGGTGGAGGCACTGTAAGCAAATGTAGCTCCCAATACCGCAACACCAAGCTTTTGTGCTAGGCCTTTCATGTATTATCTCCTTCCCATGTGAGGTGGGATTCTTTATAAACCCCACGAAACCTTTTAGCGAGGGCAGACGGGGCAACCAAAACTCGTGTCCCAATCGCGATTGTATGTTTAGACAAAGTGTTTTAAAACTCAGTAGAAACAGCCAATCTTTCTCACCTTGCACACCGGCTACGATAACCGGGTAAGCAAAGCCCCAAGCTAGGCGCTACCCTTTCATTTCATAGCCTGCGGGTCAAGCGTACAATTAGAAAAAATCGTTCTATTTTTAGTAATTTATTAAAAAAAAAGATAAAATCGCGTGATGATTAAAATTTAAGCAAAAAACAGGTTTAGGTCCGCGTTTCTAAGGAGAATTTATAGTGAGTGATGTTGATATAAAAGCATTAGTTTTTGATGTTTTTGGTACCGTTGTAGATTGGAGGACAAGCATTGCCCAGGAAGCTTCCATTTTGCTTGGGAAAAAGGGTTTTGATTTAGATTGGTTGAAATTCGCCGAACTTTGGCGTGCAAAGTATCAACCCGCGATGGAGCAGGTTAGAACTGGCAAGCGAGGCTACGTAAGGCTTGATATTCTCCATATGGAGAATCTTATGGAAGTATTAGAGAAGTTTAGCGTCGGTGGATTGAGCTCAGCTGAATTAGAAAACTTGAACAAAGCCTGGCATCGCCTTCAGCCTTGGCCTGATTCAGTATCAGGACTAAAGCGTCTCAAAAATAAATTTATTATTGGCACCATGTCCAATGGAAACGTCGCATTGATGGTTAATATGGCAAAGCATAGCGATTTGCCTTGGGATGTAATATTGGGTGCAGAGCCCGCGCAAGCTTACAAGCCCGATCCAAAAACTTACCTTACTGGGGTGGAGTGGCTGGGATTAAAACCAGATGAAGTCCTTATGTGTGCCGCACATAACAATGACCTTTTAGCTGCAAAAGCTCAGGGATTAAAAACAGCATTTATTGCTAGGCCTACAGAATATGGTGAATATCAATCTTTAGATATAAAGGCAGAGCATAAATTTGACTATATTTCTACTGATATGAATGATCTCGCGGGCCAATTAGGTTGTTAAACAGCAGGAGGAAAAAATGTCGGTTGCATTAGTTTACGGCGAATTTTGTGAACAAGTGGCTAAAATGAAGATCGAAGATCATATATTCCACCATGCTAAGCGAGCCACGATAGATTGGTTTGCCGCAACAATACCTGGAGGGTTGGAGATGCCTGCAAGGCTTATATCCCAGGCCTTAAAAAGCGAGATTGGGACGGGCGCCTCAACAATTTTGCCTCTTGGTTTGAAAACAACACCTAGAAACGCGGCTCTAATTAATGGAACGGCTTCTCACACGCTTGAATTCGATGACATATTCCGTGGTGGATTATACCATCCAGGATCACCTGTTATTTCAGCAGTCCTCGCTTTAGCAGACGCAAATGATTTGTCAGGCGAGCAATTTTTGCGAGCAGTTATAACTGGTTACGAAGTTTCAAACCGGATTGCATCAGTAATGGTGCCAGCGCATTATGATTTTTGGCACACAACGGCTACGGTTGGTTTCTTCGGAGCTACGGCAGCTAGCAGTTATACCCTGGGCTTAAATGCTTCTCAAACAGCACACGCATTGGCAACATCTGCCAGTATGGCAGCTGGTTTGCAGCAGGCCTTCAGATCGGATGCCATGACAAAACCAATTCATGCCGGTAGAGCGGCGGAAGGCGGGGTGTTGGCGGCATCGTTCGCAAAGGAAGGTATAACTGGTGCGCTGGATATTTTTGAAGCTGACAGAGGATTTGGCAGGGCTATGAGTGATTCTGTCGACTGGAAGGCAGCTGTGAAGGGCCTTGGTACTGATTTTACCATTGAGCAAATTACACAAAAAAACCACGCGGCATGCGGGCATGTACACGCTATCATCGATGCTATTAATCAGATTAAGGAGGAAAAAGATTTTTATCCTGAAGAAATTGAAAAGATTAATATNGGATCTTATCAAAAGGTATTAGAAATTTGTTGTAACCCAAAACCTACTACTACCTATGAGGCAAAGTTTAGTGCGCAGTTCTGTGCAGCTTNAGCTTGCTTAAAAGGGCGGGCGCTTAGAACGCAAGACTTTTTGCAAGATAGTTTGAAAGATCCTGCTGTTGCTAGCTTAATGCCTAAAGTAGAACTTAACATTGATCAAGATTGTCAAAAAGCNTTCCCGGGCGCGCGTTCTGCGAAGGTAAAGGTTGAGCTGCAAAATGGGATAGAACTAGAGAGTTTTGCGCCCACGCGAAAGGGTGATCCAGATTGTCCAATGTCTGACTTTGAACTCTCCGAAAAATATACAGANCTTGCCCAAAGTNTACTTGGTAAGGAGAGNGCTAGAGCGCTTTTGGAGGACANGTGGATGNTTGATAAAGTAAATTCAACCAGAGAGTTTGTTGAAAAATATTTTGATGANNGCACTAAGTATTCAAAAAATTAAGTGCCAAGCCAGGTCTTTCCCAGGAACAAGAACCTAACACGCCATGCCAAGATAATGTTATAAAAGCAGTTTTTAGGTCAGATCCTCCAAAGCAAACATTGGTGGTGTAGGGGTCGTCGGTTTCGAAAAAGTCTATTGTACCCCCATCGGGACTAGCGATCGTGATGCCCCCTGTCATTAGGGTGGCAACACATATATTGCCNGNTGACTCTAAAGCTAAAGAATCGAACCTCCTAAAACCACCATCACATGTGATCAAGCGCCCTCCGTTTACTGAATGAGGAAAGTCCAATTTTTCGACGGTTCCTTCTCCAGTAATTGGAAAACTATAGAGGCGNGCACCTTCCGTTTCAGCTACATACAGTNTTTTCTCGTCTGGGGAGAGGCCTATACCATTTGGGGTAGTAATTGGTTGTACAACTTCACGTATTTCGCTTCCGTCGGAGCGCGCCCAGTATACAGCGCCCCTATCCATGTCTCTGTCACGGGCTTTTCCAAGATCGGTGAACCACATGTTGCCCGATTTATCGAAAACGATATCGTTAGGGCCATTTAACCGGTGGTTGCCGCAATTATCGTATAATCTTTCTACTTTGCCGGTTTCAAGGTCAACTCTCTCAATTCGGCCTGTGATATAATCGTCAGATTGGCCAATTGGTCTTAAGTGCCCGGANGAGGGNTCTTTTGCCCAATTAAAGCCGCCATTGTTGCAGATGTAGCACGCTCCATCGGGTCCTATGGCGGCTCCATTTGGTCCACCTCCAAGGTCTGCTATAACCTCTGTTTTGCCTGTTTTGTGAACCCGAGTTAATGTACCACGGGCTATTTCTACCAGTATGACTGATCCGTCCGGCATGGATATAGGGCCTTCGGGNAAGAGCAGACCTTCTGCAATAGTTTGTATCGGACCCATTCAACTCTCCTAATCAAGTTAATATATAATCTACATTATTTAATCGATTGAGCGAATATATAGTCGTGGCAGCAACAAAATTGAAGTTGAGCCAAACGCAACTTAGCCTTTAAGCTTCTAAAACTATTTTGTGCTGATATAAAATACTTTTTTGAAATGGAGTTGTGTGATGTTCTTTTTAACAAGAGATGACTTTGCATTCTTGGGGAGTAATTTATCCCGTCCCGAATGTGTTCTAGCGACTAAATCAGGAGATATTTTTGCGAGCCATGCCGCAGGAAACGGAGGGATAGCCCATATTGATTCCAAGGGACGCACAAATTTTATTATGGCGACAAAAGGCGATATCCCAGCTGACTTTATCCCTAATGGTTTTTCGCTGATGCCGGATGGTTCTTTTTTGATAGCCAACGTTGGTAATGATGGCGGCGTTTATACTCTTAATCGAGACGGTACTTTAATTCCTTTTTTATTAGAGATTGATGGGATAAAGCTTCCGGCCTGTAATTTTGTTAATAGAGATGAAAAGGGAAGAATTTGGATATCGGTCAGCACTTGGGCAAGAAACCGAGATGAGTCTTTTAAGAAAGGAATAGCGGACGGAACAATAATATTGGTAGATAAAATAGGCGCTAACGTAGTTGCGCAAGGAATAGGTTTCACAAATGAAAATAAAGTTGATCCCTCAGGGAAATGGCTCTTCGTNCATGAAACAATGGGGAGATCAATTTGTCGATTTTTGATAAATGATAATGGGAAACTGGGCAATAAGGAAATATATGCCGAATATGGTGCGGGAGTATTTCCAGATGGTTTCGAGTTTGATTCTGAGGGAGGTATTTGGTGTACTAGTGTTGTCAGCAATCGAATAATAAGAATTGCCAAGGATGGCGAACAGGTAACTGTATTTGATGAAGGGGATGAGGAAACGACCGCAAAGGCAGAGGCAGCGTTTCAGAGTGACACGTACACCAGGGAGCATTTAAAAGCCGGCGATGAAAGCTTATTAGGAAATTGTGCAAGTATTGGNTTTGGAGGTCTCAATCTTAGAACATGNTTCATTGGATCTTTAGCATCTGACAGAATAGCAACTTTTCGTTCTCCGGTGGCNGGNGTCGAGCCTCCTCATTGGAATTTTTAAATCATTATTAGTTAATTAAATAGGATACAAAGATGGCACTTTCGGGGATACGCATTATTGATTTAACAAGAATATTAGCAGGCCCCTTTTGCACTTTGATGTTGGCTGATATGGGCGCGGAGGTTATCAAAATAGAGCCTCCAAAAGGTGATCCTGTTAGACAGCAAGGCGTTATTAAAAACGGATTGAGTTGGTATTTTGCTCAGTTTAATCGAAATAAAAAGTCAGTAGTTTTGGACCTTTACNCCGAAGAAGGCAAGAAAAACCTGGAACTTCTATTGGAAACAGCCGACGTGNTGGTTGAAAATTATCGACCTGGTGTATTAGCGAAGATGGGGTTCACAAAAGAGCGTTTGGAGGAGATTAATCCCAAATTAATCCATGCCAGCGTAAACGGATACGGATCAACAGGNCCCTACGTAGATCGACCCTCCTTTGATTTTATTGCTCAAGCCATGAGTGGCTTTATGAGTGTCAATGGCTCGCCAGATGGGGAGCCTATGCGGGCTGCGCCCCCAATAAGCGACTTGGTTGCGGGTTTATACGCGGCGTTTGGTGTTGTTACCGCCCTTCAAGCTCGTCACTTGACTGGGAAAGGCCAGATGGTCGAGNCAAGTTTAACAAATGGTCTGATAAGTATGATGGCATACTTGTCNGCAGAATATTTCGCCACTGGAATTATTCCTCAAAGAACAGGGAATAATCACCCAATTGCGTCACCATATGGATTATTTCGGGCAAGCGATGGCAGAGTTGCAGTCGCACCCTCAAATGATGTTTTTGTGGAGAGATTTNTGACTGTACTTGACCTCGGTTATCTGCTTAATGAGGACAGATTCAGTACGAATGACAGACGAATGAAAAATCGGGATGAGTTGTTAGAAATAATAAATAAAGTAACAGAAAAAAAATCAGTGGATCATTGGATTAAAGTTATTAATGAGGCGGGCTGTCCNTGTGGCAGGACNATGGATTTAAAAGAAGTCTTTGAGGATCCTCAAGTCTTNGCGCAGGAGATGATGCTGGAAGTTGACCATCCTGGNAGAGGCTCCGTTAAGATGACCGGGTTTCCAGTCAAGTTGTCGGAAACACCGGCAAAAATTCACCGCCCTACGCCCGAGCTTGGGGCAGACACATCGTCAGTATTGGATCCATTAATCGCCNCAAAAGGTAATTGATTTTGCNNGGTGGGCGTCAACCATCTCCCATCTTTAGNGCCTCTATAAATGCGGACTGAGGAATTTCAACTCNCCCAAACTGGCGCATTTTTTTCTTTCCCTTTTTTTGCTTTTCTAGAAGTTTTCTTTTTCTAGAAACGTCGCCNCCNTAGCACTTGGCCGTTACATCTTTGCGCATTGCGCTAATTGTTTCCCGTGCAATTATTTTGCCTCCTATCGCAGCCTGGACTGGAATTTTAAAAAGCTGCCTCGGAATTAGGTCCTTAAGGCGGGCGCATAGTTCCCGTCCGCGGGTTTCGGCTTGGGATGCATGTACAACCATTGATAGTGCGTCGACGGGCTCNGCATTTACTAATACGCTCATACGGACTAAATCTCCTGGAATATAATCATCTATTTGGTAGTCAAAACTAGCATAGCCCCTCGAGATTGATTTTAGTCGGTCATAAAAGTCGAAGACCACCTCGTTTAAAGGCAATTTGTAAACTACCATCGCCCTAGCACCCACATATGTCAGTTCTTTTTGTTCTCCGCGCCGTTCTGTACAGAGCGATAGTATGGGACCTAAAAATTCATCTGGAACAAATATAGTCGCCTTAATCCACGGCTCCTCAATACTCTTTATTTTCACAACGTCTGGCATATCTGATGGATTATGTANCTGTAATGTTTCGCCGGAATTCATATTTATTTTGTAAACTACGCTCGGTGCCGTTGTAATTAGTTCTAAATCAAACTCCCTCTCCAATCTTTCTTGGATAATCTCGAGATGGAGAAGACCTAAAAACCCACAGCGAAAACCAAAACCAAGTGCTGCCGAAGTTTCCGCTTCGAATGAGAAACTGGCATCGTTTAACCTAAGTCGTTCCAAGCTTTCTCTCAACTGCTCGTAATCGGCTGCGTCAATTGGAAATAGGCCGCAAAATACCACGGGCACGCTTGGTTTAAATCCGTCTAATGGAGTAGGTGTGGGGTTTTTGTCCTCGGTGATTGTATCTCCCACATGAGTGTCCGCAACTGTTTTTATTGCTGCCGTAAAGAACCCTAGTTGACCCGGTCCGAGGCTCTCGATTTCTGTCAGCTTTGGTGTGAAGACGCCCACCCTGTCAACCAGATGTGTTGCGCCAGTCTGCATCATTCGGATTTTTGTCCCTTTCTTGATGGTACCATCGTACACTCGTATTAGAGCGATGACGCCTAGATATGCATCGTACCAAGAGTCTACGAGCAAGGCTTTCAAAGGCTCTTTAATGTCTCCTTCTGGCGGCGGGAGTTTTTCAACCAAGGCTTCTAGGACAGCCTTTATGTTCAAGCCAGTTTTTGCGGATATTTCAACAGCTTCCGAAGCATCTAAACCAATAACTTCCTCTATTTGATTGCGCACTCTTTCAGGTTCAGCTGCTGGAAGATCAACCTTGTTTAGGACTGGTATTATTTCATGATCTGCATCTATTGCTTGATATACATTCGCCAGTGTCTGTGCTTCAACACCTTGGCTTGCATCTACCACCAGTAATGATCCTTCACATGCAGATAGTGATCGACTTACTTCATAGGAAAAGTCCACATGGCCCGGCGTGTCCATTAAGTTTAATTCATAGGTTGCCCCATCCTTAGCGGTAAAGTTTAATTGAACTGACTGAGCTTTGATTGTTATACCGCGTTCTCTCTCGATATCCATAGAGTCTAGAACTTGTTCTTTCATCTCTCGCTCGGAGAGTCCCTCACAGACTTGGATTAAGCGATCGGCCAGCGTGGATTTGCCATGGTCTATATGCGCGATTATCGCAAAGTTTCTTATTTTAGAAAGACTACCCATTAAACTGGACCTATTGTTTTGCAAGAAATATTAGGAAGCCGAAAAACACTTGAAATTGGGAAGAACGAATCATAATCAGGAGTTTACCTTGCCAATATTATGTTCTCTGAATGGATGAGAGGGATATGTGCCTAATATTTGAACGGCTCCTTCTGGACAAAAAAATTGGAGCTCTTCGAGGGCTAATCTCATGGCGGTCTCCTCTGGGTGTCCATCCGCATCGACATAGAACTGCGCTGCCGCAAAAGATCCGTCTATCATGTAAGATTCAAGCTTAGTTAGATTTATACCGTTGGTTGCAAACCCCCCTAGCGCTTTATAAAGAGCAGCGGGCACACTCCTAACCTTGAAGATGATCGTGGTGATGCATTTGACGGTGTTGACTTCAGGAATGATAGGTTTTCGGCCCATGATCAACATTCGAGTGGTATTGTGATCAGCGTCTTCTACACTTTCCCTCAAAATTTCTAGTCCATATATCTCAGCTGCAAGTCTTGGCCCGATAGCTGCTATCTTGGGGTTTTTCCTTTCGGAAACATCTCTGGCGGCACCCGCAGTATCCGGGTGCTGGACTGGTTTAGCAGATAACTCCCGTAGCAATTTTCTGGACTGACCNAGNGCGTGCACATGACTATGGATTTCTTCGAGTTCTTCTGGTTTTGTACCCTTTAATCCGAGAAGCATNGCATTTACGCGCTGAAAATGTTCATCGACAATATGCAAACCAGATCCCGGCAGCAAATGGTGAATATCTGCGACCCGGCCGGCAACTGAATTTTCTACTGGTACCATNGCTAATACCGCTCGCTTTTCTTGAACTGCAGCTAGCATCTCTTCAAAACTCTGGCAAGGGAGTACAGAGAGTTCGGGTCTAGCTTCGATGCACGCCATGTGGGAATTGGCGCCAAGCTCGCCTTGAAAGGCTATTGTGTTTTCTGGATCTGTCACAAATCAAACCACTTATTATTTTATCAAAGTTTTAGCTTTTTCGAGATCTTCTGGAGTATCGACACCAAATGGAACCGTGTCAACGAGGGCAACATCGATTCTCATGCCATTCTCTAGTGCTCTCAATTGCTCTAAACGTTCTTGTTGCTCNAGGGAAGACATAGGAAGTTTTACAAACCGTTCAAGAGCGTGCCTTCTAAAAGTATATAAACCAATATGATGGTACATCGGGCCATCGCCGGTCGGTGCAGGCGCTCGCGTAAAATAGAGGGCCCGGCCTGTATTCTCATCATTGTTCCAGGCAACGATAGCTTTCACAATGGACGGNGACAATTTTTCCTCCGGCACTGTAATTTTAGCAGCAGCTGTTCCGATATCCACCCGCTCATTCTGCAGCAAATCAAAAGTAGCGGTGATAGTTGATCTTTCTAACAGGGGTAGGTCTCCCTGTAAATTGATGACAATATCATGTTTTTCTGAAGGGTCCACTTCTTCCAGTGCCGCGAAAATCCTATCCGAGCCAGAGGGTAAATCCGGATCGGTTAAGATTGCTTCCCCACCCTCATTTTTTATCACCTCAGATATTTCGGGCTCGCCACACGCGACTATAACTCTGCCGAGATTTGCTTTTACGGCAATCTGCCAAACACGCACGATCATCGGCANCCCATTTATATCCGCGAGGGGTTTATTAGGAAGTCTTGTTGAGTTCATGCGGCAAGGGATTAGGATTATGGGATTACTATTGAAAGTCATCAGTAAACCTTATTTATAGAATAATGCGACTAAATGACGCTTTGAGTTTCACATTTTGAACAACAAATTTGGCATTTGATTAAATATTGTATAGAAGAATACAAACATTATAGACTATTTAGTCGTATGTTGGACAGATGCTAATGAAAACGCTAAGTTAGGTCTGCTTTGNAAGCCNGTTTTTCTTTAAGGTAATCGTTTGGGGAATTTGTGATGGCGTCGTTAGAAATGAATAAAATTGCCGCNGGCGTTTTGTGCGCNGGCTTACTTGCAATGGCTGCTGGTAAAATCGCGGACGTTCTTGTTAGTCCAGACAATTTGGAAAAGAATGCCTATGCGGTCGACACCAGTAAAGTTGCTAGCGCGCCCGCGTCGTCAGCACCCGCTGGCCCCTCTCTGGAACCTGTTATGGGTTTGCTGGCTTCAGCTGATCCCGTGGCTGGGCAAAAAGTGTTTAAAAAATGTTCAGCNTGCCACTCTGTCACNAGNGGNGGAAAACATAAGGTAGGACCAAATTTNTACGAAATTGTTAATGCTAAAATTGGCGCGAAGGACGGATTTGGGTATTCAAGCGCGATGAAAGGCTTTGAAGCTGCTTCNAATTGGGATTACGCTGCGCTNAACGGTTTTTTACAAAAGCCTAAANAGTATATGCCCGGTACTAAAATGGGNTTTGCGGGGTTGAAGAAGGTAAAGGACCGCGCTTCGGTGATCGCCTATCTTCGCACGCTTGCTGATACGCCTGCTGCTCTTCCTTCCGAAGAGCAGATAGCCAAGGAAGCCTCGGGAAGTTAACATCTAATTACAAAATTATAGAAATCCTATGACATCCATAACTGAACTTGCAGCTTTCGGTGAAAAGTTAGCAGATGCTAGCGCGGAAATTGTACTTAATTATTGGCGAAGCGAGTTAGAGGTCATTCGTAAATCTGATGAAAGTCCTGTCACAAAGGCTGACAGGGAAGCCGAAAAAAAAATTCGCCAACTAATTGAAAGTGAATACCCNCACCATGGAATATCTGGTGAAGAGTTTGGGAATGTTCGTCTAGATGCAGAATATATTTGGTCTCTCGANCCAATAGATGGAACAAAGGCTTTTATAAGTGGGTCTCCCNTATTTGGAACATTGATAGCGCTTATAAGGAACGGGAAACCAATTCTTGGTATTATTAATATNCCAGCCACAGGTGAGCGATGGATAGGAGGGGAAACACTNCCNGCNAACCTAAATGGNATNCCAATGAAAGTAAGAACAGGTGTCGATCTCTCGGANGCAACTGTCGGATCAACAAGCCCNAAAATGTTTTTNGGNAAAGANGCTGAGCGCATACANCGAGTTCATGACANTATAAAACTTCCAATTTTTGGGGGCGATTGCTACCTCTATGGAATGCTCGCGCTNGGNACNATTGATTTGGTGATAGAGGCAAGTATGTCTGACTATGACTATTTGGCACCTNCGGCTATGGTCAAGGCTGCTGGAGGAATAGTGACNGGTTGGNCNGGAGAGACNNTAGGGTTAGGAACCACTGATAAAATTGTTGCNGCTGGAGATCCAAAACTTCACGCCAAGGTCATAGAATTGCTAAATCAGGATTGAAGTTAGCTTCAATTAGAAAGCCATAGACTTTATTCGAAGAAACGCTATTTTCTTCCGAACCACATGATAAGAAAAATTTTGGTCGTTAGGTGGAAAAAACTTTATGAGGCTCTCCTACTTTTACGCAACTTTTTTTGCTTGCAGCGTCTTAGCTAACGCAGTTTGCGCCAATGAAAAAGAAGCCAATCATGCTTTTGCAATGCATGGTCAACCAAAATATGACAAAAATTTTGGACACTTTGAATACGTTAATCCTAACGCCCCTAAGGGNGGAAAACTTATAAACGAGGCTATGGGTACCTTCGACAGCTTTAACTCCTTCATTTTAAAGGGGGTCAAAGCAGCTGGGTTAGGATTAATATATGACACCCTGATGGTTGGATCTTCTGACGAAGCTTTTACAAATTATGGACTTATAGCTGAAAGTGTAGTCGTCCCAGAAGATAGATCCTGGGTTTCCTTTAATCTAAATCCTGACGCAAAATGGCATGATGGNAGATCAATATCTGTNGAGGATGTAATATGGACATTTAATACTCTNATCTCTAAGGGTCATCCATCGTTTAANGTTTATTATCGNGATGTTAAATCAGTAGAAAAAACTGGCGCAAAACAAGTTACGTTTCGCTTCCCTGGGTCTACAAATCGAGAGTTGCCTCTAATTCTTGGNCANATGAGTGTACTTCCCAAGCATTATTGGGAGGATAAGGAGTTCAAAAAAACAACGCTGAAGCCGCCCTTAGGCAGCGGGGCATATAGAATCAAGGAATTTGAAGCGGGAAGATCAATCAGCTATGAGCGCGTTAAAAATTACTGGGCTATAAACTTACCGGCAAATAAAGGGCAGTCCAATTTTGATGAAATTAGTTATGAATATTATCGAGACAGGGATGTTGCAACCGAAGCATTTAAAAGCGGAGCTTTCGANCTAAGAGCTGAGAACCAGTCGAANAGGTGGGCAACCGCATATGACTTCCCGGCCCTTAAAGAAGGCAAAGTAAAAAAAATACTAATCCCTCACGAACGCCCAACCGGAATGCAGGGATTTGTATTTAATACACGAAGAAATTTCTTTAGTAACCCAAAAGTCAGACTAGCAATAAATTATGCGTGGGACTTCGAGTGGACAAACAAAACTCTGATGTACGATGCATACCGGAGAACAAACAGTTATTATTCAAATTCTGAATTGGCTTCATCAGGATCACTTCCACAAGGCGAAGAGTTAAAAATCCTGTCAAAATTTAAAGGGATGGTGCCAGAACAAGTTTTTAATCAAATTTATAGAGCGCCGCAGACCGACGGGTCAGGGAATAATCGTAAAAATCTTCGGATTGCTTTGAAACTTTTGCGTGAAGCCGGGTGGGGTGTAAGGGACGGTAGGTTAGTTAATAGGCAGGGCATACCATTAGAGTTTGAGCTTCTCATTGCTTACCCCTCTATAGAACGTCTAGCATTGCCATTGAAGCAAAGTTTAAAAAGATTGGGAATCGCAATGTCTATCAGGACGGTAGATGTTGCTCAGTATCAGCAAAGGGTTGATACCTTTGACTTTGACATGNTTGTTTGGAGTTTTGGACAATCCCTCTCCCCTGGGAATGAACAGCGAGACTTCTGGCATTCAACAAACGCCGACAGACCCGGGAGCAGAAATCTTATTGGNATTAAAGAGCCGGTTATTGATAAGCTTGTGGANTTAGTTATCAAGGCTCCCGATCGNAAAAGTCTTATTGCGCGGACTAAGGCATTAGATCGGGTGCTGTTGTGGAACCATTACGTTATTCCACACTTTCATCTTCAAGCTTCGAGGNTGGTGTTTTGGGACATATTTGGCAGGCCAGAGAAAGTCGCGAAATACTCAAGCGGATTNCCTTCCACTTGGTGGCTCGACAAAGGCAAGGAAAAAGCAGTGAGAGCTTGGAAGGATAGGCGCAGTGAATAATAAGAGATAATGGAATGCTAGCCTATATAATAAAAAGACTGCTGTTAGTACCAGTAACGCTTTTGGCGATAATTTTNGTTAATTTCATTGTGATTCAATTTGCCCCGGGCGGTCCAGTAGAGCAGACGATTGCGCAAATACAAGGCATTGGTATCGATNCGACCGCGCGAATAACNGGCGGGGGTAGCTCAGACTCACTGACGTCAAACGGCAACCAACAATCTTCTGTATCGAAGGGTAATGTCGATTCTATCTATCGAGGGGCTAGGGGCTTAGACCCGGAAATCATTAAAGAAATCGAACGCGATTTTGGTTTCGATAAACCTGTACATATTCGATTTTTTAAAATGATTAAAAACTACATTTTTTTTGATTTTGGGGAGAGCTATTNTAGAGACCAGCGTGTTGTAGATCTTGTACTTGAAAAAATGCCGGTTTCTATTTCGTTAGGTCTATGGACCACTTTGATAGTTTATCTTATCTCGATCCCGTTAGGTATTAGAAAGGCTGTAAAGGACGGAAGTCGTTTTGATATTTGGTCGTCTGGGTTTGTTATTATAGGAAATGCGATACCAGGATTTTTATTTGCGATTCTGCTAGTAGTNCTATTCGCTGGAGGCAGTTTTTGGAAGATATTTCCAATTCGAGGATTGGTCTCTCAGGGATGGGAACAAATGTCTNCACTTGAGCTTTTCCTNGATTACCTCTGGCATATGGTGTTGCCAATAGGTTCAATGGTAATNGGCGGNTTTGCNGGTTTAACAATGCTCACAAAGAATTCTTTTTTAGAGGAAATCAACAAACAATATGTTTTAACAGCAAAGGCAAAGGGCTTGAGTGAAACTCGCGTTCTTTATGGGCATATTTTTAGAAACGCTATGCTTATTGTAATAGCAGGCTTTCCAAGTGCGTTTATAGGAATTCTGTTTACTGGTTCACTTATCACAGAAATAATTTTTTCATTAGACGGATTAGGCTTATTAGGTTTTAAGGCAGCTATAAGTAGAGATTATCCAGTGATGTTTGGGACGCTATATTTTTTCACTCTCCTAGGCCTGCTTATGGGTATAATTGGTGATATTATGTACGTCGCCATAGATCGCAGAATTGATTTTGAAAGTCGTGAGACGTAGGCGATGAGTGAGAATTATTCTAAATACCAAAGTCTTTGGAAACTACAGATAACCCCACTTAATCGGCGGCGACTTGAAAACTTTAAGAAAAATCGACGGGGCTACTGGTCCCTATGGATATTTTTAATACTATTTGTATTGAGCTTGTTCGCAGAACTGATTGCTAACGATAAACCCTACCTTATCATGTTTAAGGGTGAATTTTTTTTTCCAGCATTAGTGGAATATCCCGAGACAGTTTTTGGAGGTGATTTTCCAACCGAAGCAGATTACAAAGATATTTTTGTTCAGGAACTTATCGAAAAAGATGGTTGGTTGGCTTGGCCTCTCGTAAGGTTCAGTTTTGATACAATAGATAAAGAGTTAACTAAGCCAGCGCCTTCCCCGCCTGATGCCAGACACTGGTTGGGGACGGATGATCAGGCAAGGGATGTACTAGCAAGGCTGATTTATGGTTTCCGGCTCTCAGTGCTGTTCGGCCTTATTCTCACGATATTAAGCAGTGTTGTTGGCATTATAGCGGGGGCTATACAAGGTTATTATGGGGGCTTAAGGGATCTCTTGTTTCAGCGCTTCATCGAAATTTGGGCCGGGATGCCGCAATTGTATATCCTAATTATAATGTCCAGCATTTTAGTACCCGGGTTTTGGGTGCTCCTAATCATACTATTGCTTTTTAGCTGGTTAGCTTTAGTTGGTGTCGTGCGGGCAGAATTCTTGCGAGCCCGAAACCTCGATTTTGTAAGAGCCGCTAGAGCTTTGGGGGTTGCAGACGGCACCATAATTTACAGGCACGTTCTACCGAATGCTATGGTAGCAACAATAACTATGCTGCCTTTTATTCTAACAGGCGGAGTTACGGCCCTGACATCGCTCGACTTCCTTGGCCTAGGGCTTCCTCCCGGGTCTCCCTCTTTAGGAGAGTTACTTAATCAGGGAAAAAATAATCTGCAGGCCCCGTGGCTTGGCTTGTCAGGATTTTTCGTCTTGGCACTGATGTTAAGTCTTTTAATATTTATTGGCGAAGGTGTTAGGGATGCTTTTGATCCAAGAAAGACGTTCGAATGACTATGCCGTTATTGGAAGTAAAAGATTTGGACGTCTCTTTTGGAGCGGGCGATTCCCAAATTTCAGCTGTCAAGGGAGCTAGTTTTTCAATTAATTCCGGAGAGACGGTCGCGTTGGTTGGCGAAAGTGGCTCGGGT
>NZVJ01000029.1 GCA_002701455.1 Rhodospirillaceae bacterium | reverse complement strand
CAAAGATCCATCAATACCAGTTAATCTAAACCTCAGGCTTTATGATGCCCCCGAGCAACGATTTTGCCCAGCCGGGGTCTACGAAATTATACCCGATGAGGATGGAGACAATCCCCAATTGCAAATAAATGCGCAAAATTGTGTTCACTGCAAAACTTGCGATATAAAAGACACATCACAAAATATAAATTGGGTGGTGCCCGAGGGCGGAGGTGGACCAAATTACCCAAATATGTAACCAAACCTATGATAAATTCTCTTCAGTGCTCGAAGCCATTCAAAAGCATCTATCATTGTATCGGCATGTGTGCCTTTATGTTTTTTACTTTTGTGTCATTCTTACACTCAACTCCTGTGTTACAACAACCAACTCAAATCTAGAAAGCAACCCACCCGCAATATCAAATGCGGGTAGCTATCTCAAAGGAAGAGTCGCCTACAATAACCACGACCTAAAAAATGCTGTATTAAGTTTCAGAAGCGCATTAAAAAAAAATCCGAACGATAACTTGCTTCAACGACGAAGTTTCATCGCTGAGTTAGAATCTGGAAACTTAAAACAAGCTATTGAACTTGCAGAACTGGCCTCAAAACAACAGAAATCTTCGTTATTTATGAAGCTGGTGATTGGTTTGCAAAAGGCAAAGCAAACAAAATGGGACCAAGCCCTCGAGAATTTTGGCGAAATGGAGGCCTCTCAAATCAATGAAGTCCTTAAACCTCTCTTGCACGGATGGTCATATCTAGCAAAGAAAGACTTTGTCAACGCGCGGCAAAGTTTTCTCGGGTTGCAGAAAAAACGGGGATTTGAACTCCTCAGCCTGCTTCACACGGCTTTAGCTTTTCAGAACCATGACAGCACAGCAACATTAGATAAACTGCTAGACCAAGCGATCAAGCAAGCGCAACAACCACCAGCCAGACTTCTCCTTGCCACTGCAAACTATTATCACAAAACAGGCAGAATCAATAAAGCAAATTACTTCCTCAAAAAAATAAAGTCAGACGAATATAATCTTGAATTGCTGCGGACGACTCTAAAAGATCCTAGCGGTCCAGGGCTTTCAGAAGTTGATGTTGATTTGCCGGCAGATGGCATAGCCGAAGCTCTATTTGATTTAGCTACCGCGCTGAGAGACGACTACAAAAACCATGCCTCGCTCATTTTTGTTCGCCTGGCTATTTACATGCGTCCAAATTTCACCTCGGCCCAGATACTTTTAGGCGAACTTCTTGAAGAACGGTCAAAATATCGGCAAGCTATACAAGAATTTGGTAAAATATCAGAAAAGTCGATATTTTACCAAATGGCCCAGTTTCGGTTATCTCGAACTTTAAGACAATTTAACAAGCCTTATGCAGCTATTCGCATTATTGAAGGACTGCAACGACTTCAGCCAATGCATCCTGAAAACTTTATAAGATTAGGGGATATACACCGATCTCAAAAAAACTGGGATGAGGCGATAGCGGCTTACAATACTGCCATAAATCTCGCAAGCGAAAATAAAAAGACAGACTGGATCTTATACTACAGCAGGGGTGTAGCTTTCGAGCAGTCAAAGAAATGGGATTTGGCTGAAGCTGACTTTATTAAGGCCTTGGAACTATCCCCGGATCAACCATTTGTGATGAATTACCTTGGATACGCTTGGACGGAACAAGGAATCAATTTGACGAAGGCGGAAAAGCTTATTCGAAAAGCAGCAAATTTAAGGCCGAAAGACGGATATATCACGGATAGCCTCGGATGGATTTTATATCAAACTGCCCGATTTGCAGAGGCTGTACCCATTTTAGAGCGGGCAGTGCGACTTCGTCCCAACGATGCTATTATTAACGATCATCTTGGAGATGCTTATTGGAAAGTTGAACGCCATTTAGAAGCTGTTTATCAATGGCGTCGTGCGATTACAATGAATCCGGACGCTGAATTGAAGGAAAAAATAGAAAAAAAATTGTCTTTTGGTCTAAAATAATCATCTGCTTGAGAATAATATTAGCAATTGGGCGGCAACCATTGTTTACATCTTTAGCTTGCATAAAAATAAATTTGCTTTTGAAGGTAACTGGTCGTCGGAAGGACGGCTATCATCTGTTGGATAGCCTCGTAACATTCTGCGAGCTAGGCGATCGCTTAGAGCTCTCTTTAAGCGATCACTGCGACGAATTAATTGTTGAAGGTACTTTTCGTAACGAGATTGGCGAAGACAACATAGTCAGAAGAACCTTAAAAAAATTTCGAGAAGCAACCGGCTGGCGCCAACCTGTAAAAATAAAATTAGAGAAAGAAATACCTGTTGGGGCGGGGCTAGGAGGGGGGTCTTCAGATGCAGCGGCTACCCTGAAATTATTAACACAAATACCTGAGACACCTCCTCTAAGCAGAGCAGAAATTTTTAAAATAGCCTTAGATTTGGGCGCAGACGTTCCAGTATGCCTGCTTGGACAAACCGCGCGAATGCAAGGTATTGGTGAAAAACTTAAGACGCTTGATCCGCTTCCAAAACTTCCTATTCTTCTAGTAAACCCAAATCTGAAAATAGAAACTAAAAAGGTTTTTGAGGCCTTTGGTGGCGGGTATTCGTCGCCGATAAATAGTAACCAGCTAGAGGGGCCATGGAGCCATCGCCAGTTGAAAAATTTGCTCAAATCAAAACCACAAAATGATCTTTACGAAGTAGCAGCTTCATTAGTGCCGCAGATATCCGAAATTTTAACAAGACTTAATACGATTCAAGGTGTAACCAGCACTGGGATGTCAGGGAGTGGGGCAACCTGCTTTGCTATTTTCCATCCTAGGCAAAAGATGAAGATAAATGAAGCAATGGAGCTGCTTAGAGAAACCGACTGGTGGTATAGACTCACTTATCTAAAACCGTGAAATATAACCATGAAGAAATATTGCTAGAAAGCAAACAGAGTTTCTCTATATAAAAAAGTGTTGTTAGGACAAAAATTATGATTTTTTATGGAAAAGTCATTCGCTCAGTCCCCCGCAAAGCCTAGTACATTTTGGAACTCAAATTTACTTAGCGCCTCTGCACTCTCACCTTTAACCCTGGATAGTATTAGCAGGTTTTCAGTTGCCTCTCTAACACCCTGTTCTGCTGCTTTCGAAAACCATATGTTTGCTTCTTTTAAGTTTTGTGATGTCCCTACTCCTTTAAGAAAAAAAACACCCAGATTATATTGAGCTTTGGCGAAGTTATTTTTTGCCGCAGCATAGTACCAAAGCAAAGCCTTCGATTTATTTTTTAATACACCCAAGCCCTTATCATAGAAAACACCCAGGCTGTATTGGGCCGGAGGAAACTCTTGGATAGCTGACAATTTAAACCAATTTAATGCTCTGCCAAGATCTTCCTTTTTTGACGATTTTAAAGCCATTAAACCCAAATGGTACTGCGCTTTTGGGTCTCCTTTATTAGCATTTTTCAGTAAATTCTCTTCTGTGAAATTTGTGTCTGAAGTAGCTCGTTCTTCTTTTCTCGGAAAATAAGATCTGTGTAGGTTTCGCGTCTCCTGTCTAGGGATTAGATTCGACCCATAATCTTTTTTTTTTCAAAATTCCGATACGCACTTTCTGCGTTTAAATTAGAAGACGATTTGCGAAACGCTTTTTTATCCGAAGATCTTTCAATTTTTTCAATCCGCTTATTTTTATTAGCCGTCGATAAATAGGTTTTCTTTAATTCTGTATCACCATCTCTATTTTTTGAGGATGGATTTGGATCCTCTTTCAATCCTATAAACTTGAGCAATGTTTTGGTCAGCAGGTGATCGACTTGTTCAAAGGCTCCCTCAACCGTTTTCGAGACGGAAGTTATATTCGCGATTACACCACTACTGTATTTTGAAAAGAAACTCTTAGTATGTGTCGGAAACATGAGAGCAGTCACGGTTAATCCGACGCCTAAAACAATCAAAAGCAAGATAGATATTAACCAACGGTTGATGCTTTTTTTTCTAATTTTTGTTGCGGGTGAATCCGTTTGTTTTTCATCCAATACCTTTTCGCTGGATGCAGCTTCCTCATTCGAGTAGACTTTTTGCACCGGCTCAGGAAACAATTCTTCTTCTGGTTCTTGAAGGTCAAAAGAGGGTGGCTCCGGGATCGGTCGCTCCTGCGAAGTGCGACTTTCTATATTTTCCGGGTCCTCATTATATATTTCCTCATATAACGGTTCATTTTGCGGGATCGCCATTGGCTCCGGCTTCTTGGATGATAATTTTCCCTTTGATTTCAGTGCTTCACTCGCAACTAATCGTAAAGCTAGCTCGTTAAGCCCGTATATTATGGGACGTAACTCTTTTTCAAGGCGATTATCGTATTCATCTAATGCCTTATCTAGTTGCCTCAAATCAATGCTTTTTTGCTTAATGTGTCCCGCTGGCTCATTGGTATTTTGTTCTTGCAAACTCGGTGGCTCTTTATTCAGGGTGCAAGAGTCAGTTTGGGCTAGAATTTTCTTATTAATCCAGGTTCCTATAGGAAGTCCGGCCTCTTTAGCTTTCTTTCGTGCGATCTCACGGGTTTCTTTGTCGATTCCCTTAACGCTCCATGGAGTTAATGCCTGGGTCATCCATCTTCCAAATATCAACTACTAGTAGGTTATAAGTATATTAAGAAATAAACCACTTGTTAATAGCCCGTTGCCTTATCTGTTTAACGATTGATTATCTGCCAAATATCATTCGCCGCTTTATAATAAGCCGCGATTCAATCAACTATCTGCTTCCTGACGGCTCTCCAATGCTTCTAACCTCAGAGATAATTGCATCAAAATTTTGCTCAATGGCTTGATCGCCTCTAAGACGCGTTCTTCTGTCTCACCAAGTTTTTTTATTACACTGTCGTTGTTAAGATGCGGGACTGCAGGACTTGTTTTATCACCGTCGGAACCAGCGACCTGTTTATTATCAACCTCACCATTTCTTTTGGCTTCATGCATGTCATCCCTAATAACTTTGGTCAACCAATCACCCATAGTAAGCCCGTTTTTGGAAGCAGCTGTCTTCGCAAAATCACGAGCTTCAGTGGACACTCCTTTTATACTCCAAGGGAAATTTACATTCTTAACACGTTTCGCCATTGACAAGCCTCCTAACAATATTATATCGCACCAGTGGTTAGTTTGTTAAGCTCTACCTTTACGTTATTATTTTGGTTTCGTAGTCTTAATATCTGAACTTGTTTTGTTGGGGCGTGGCCAAGTGGTTAAGGCAGCGGGTTTTGATCCCGCGACCGCAGGTTCGACTCCTGCCGCCCCAGCCAACACTCAATATCGCTTCTTATCCTTGGTCTCAATCCATAAGCTTGTTTCAAAAGCCTTTGGCATCAGAGGTATCCAAAATAGATTATGTTTTTCAATTGATTGTTTTAAGTAACGTCGCACAAAATAACTAGAAAATACTGGCTCGAATCGGCCTCCTAGCAGTAAAGATGACACCACCAGCTGCTCATTATATTCTCTCCATTCCCAACCAGGGGGATATTGATCCGGAAGAAATATGTCATGAAAGTGAACTAAAACACCTTCCGGGAGATAAGGTAAAATTTGATTTACAATTATGTCGACATCGCTCCCTGATACAGCTACGTGACTTGAATCTATTATTAAAAGATCACCGGGGTTTAATTTAGGTAATTGCTTATGATTTACAGACTGAATCGGCTGTCTGAGGAAATTTATTTTTTCAGAGAAAAACGAGGCCCTAGGCGCCGGATCTACGCACGTCAATAATGTGTCTAAGTTGCCGTCCTTAATTGCCCGCAATAAAAATCGTGTTGAGTGGCCAGAACCTATCTCCAAAATATTTCTGGGTTTTCTGGATCTAACAAGACTATAAGCTACCGCGGCATCAAGTCCAGGAAACCAATCTTGATACCATCGTGGCTGATTTTTGCCTACTGAGTGACAATCGATTTTTTTTAAATCTTGTTCAAAGCCAGAGACCAGCTTAAGAGTAGATAGGAAGGTTTCTGTTTTTTTTTCCGAAAACCACTTATAAATCCAAGGCGCTGTATCGTTACGTCTATCCAGTTGGGAGGCATATCTATGAGGTATGAAGAAGCCCATATCCTTTATTCTTAAGATAGTTAGAAGGCCATAAGCTAATCGTTTTGCGCTCATTAGAGGAAGCCCATTTTTGTTAGATAGCAATTAAAAACTATACTTCGAGCTCCATGCCCTCCATTGCAACCAACGATCCAGGCCTCGCTTTTCCAACATTTTTAGAAATAATATCCATCGCGGAGTCATCGTTCCCAGGGTCATGGTGAAAAATGATAAGTTTTTTTACCGAAGCTGCATCACATAACTTTACACCTTCCTGCCACGTGGAATGACCCCAGCCAGTATAATTTGCGTAGTTTTCGTCAGTAAAACATGCGTCATATATTACAACATCGGCTCCACTCACAAGGCTTTTTATATTTTGGTCTATAATGCCCGGTTTATGTTCAGTATCAGTAATATAGCAAACTGACTTTCCGGCAAAATTCACTCTGTAACCTACTGCGCCCTGCGGATGATTTAATTCAACCGTAGATAAGCTAATTTTCTCATCAACATCGATTTCATCGCCGGGCTTGAATGTTAAAAAATCGAACTGGGCATTAAATATTTCGAAGGAAACCGGGAACATTGGCGAAGAAGTAAGTTTTTTGAAAACTTCCTTAATTGGTATTTGCTGATCAAAAACAGCTGACCAAATTTTGAACTTATTTTTTGGATGAAACGCAGGTGCGAAAAATGGAAAGCCAATAATATGGTCCAGATGAGCGTGGCTGAAAAAAATCTCTGCCTCTATTTTTCCCTTTTTCACTAATTCCTGGCCAAGTGAGCGAAGCCCTGTGCCGGCATCAAATATCAATGTCTTGTCACCGCAACTCATCTCAACGCAGGGGGTATTTCCACCATAGCGATGATAGGCCAAACCAGGGCATGGTATACTACCTCGCACGCCCCAAAACTTTACGGTAAATTTTGCCTCTCTATTCAAGATCGCAACCTCTTTTCCCCTTCCGATCAAGCTCGCTGGCTTTCTGGACACTTTGTTTCTGCTTCACAATATTATCTAAAGATCACCCTTAACACAAAGTCAACCGATAGCCACTTTCTGTTGTAATCAAAATCGTTGCGTCTGAGGGATTTTTTTCGATTTTTTTCCTAAGCCGATAGATATGGGTCTCTAAGGTATGTGAGTAAATTCCTTCTTTATATCCCCAAATATCCCTGAGTAATTCTCTTCTTGATAGTTCGTTTTGATCTGCCCGATGAAGTTGCCTCAAAATATCGGTTTCTTTTTCCGTCAACCGAATTCTATCTTTAGTTTCTATATCTATTAAAATTTTTTCGTCTGGCCGAAAAAAGTAATTTGCTATCTTAAGGTCTTGGTCATCATGTTTTTTTAAAGTGGCGTTGCGCGATATGGATGCCAACAAATCTGAAACCTTAATTGGCTTTGATAGAATTTCGTTGTAGTGATCTAACTTGGGTAAAACGCCTTCAAAATGATAATCTTTTGGAACTAAAGCAATTAAGCCAACTCTAACGAAATGATCCTTAATTTTACGTATTTCTCCAACTCTATATGCATTGTTTTGTATATTCACTAAAATAAGATCAAAAATCTTTTTTTCTTTTGTGATTTTCGCTAACTCTTCATATCCCGCCACGCTTTCAACGATATATTCCCTATCAAACTCTAATTGCACTATCAAAGCCGATACACTTTCATCATCACTATCAACCAGCAGAAGCCGCTTCATCTATCACCTCTTTTAAACGCTTTCTCGGATACTAATTGGGTGTTTTATTGATCAGCGCACAGCTCTTTAACCTCAACTTCTTTCCAAAAGGCTATATGTCCTCTGATTCTTCTCGCTTTTGACTTTGGCCTAAGATAGCTCCACGCTCCATCTTGAAGGTGATTTTCCAATGTTTTAATATTGAAATAAGTTGCTACACCTTTCCAAGGACACCGGGTTACAGTTTCAGTTTGGGTTAGGTATTCTGTAAAGACATCTTCTCTAGGAAAATAGATACTATTTTCAATAATCATACAATTTTTAGATTTAGCAATTACGGTCTCGCCTACTGAAGCTAAAAACATACTTACAACCTTTTAAAAATTTAAAATCTTGGCGCAAAGATTAGTTTGAGCATTTCATTAGATAATGAGCTGTTAGGATCACAAAAAGCCTCGCATGCAGTAAAATGATTTCCATCTTCTACTATTAATTTTACCGCAGGTTGTTTAGCAGCATTAAGCGCGTCAAATAAGGCGTTGGCTTGACAACGGTATTCCGGGCCTTCTGTTTCACCTACCCCTATTATAAGCGGAGGGAGACTAGCTTTACCTGGTACTAATTTCTCTATCATTTTAATAGGGCTATATTCCGNAACTTCTTCAACAGTCAACATAACCTTNGCGTTTAAAAACGATAGTCTTATCGGCTCAAGATCATGAATACCGCTCAGAGAGCACCCTCCTCTGAGGTAACTTGGCCCCATTGGACCGCACATTAGCGAAGCAAGGTGACCGCCGGCTGAATGTCCGGCGAGAAAAAATTGGTTCTTATCCCCCTCGAAGCCATCTGCTTTTTCATAGATCCAATCTAAGCTTCTCCTGATATCATTTACTATAGCACCAATCCGAACTGACGGACAGAGCCGGTATCCAATACAAACCAAATTAACGCCTGCAGCTGTATAAAATGGCGCTAGAAACCTGCTTATAGACTTGCTGCGCGAGGACCAATAACCTCCATGAAGAAATCCTAATATAGGGGCCATTGGTTTATGAGTCGGAAAAATATCCATCGTCTGCATGTTATTCGGGCCGTACTTTACATTAAGATGGCAGGGTAACAGTGCACAGGCTTCTTCACCTTTCATTTCCCATGTGTCAATAATTTCAGCTGCATTTGATATTTTTTTCAGATTATTGTATTCGCGATCTAGCGCTTCTTGACTTAGATCTTTATAGATATACTCGCCAGTTGACACTTTTAATCCTTTTAAACGTTAATAAAAAATAAACCTAGGACAACTTTTGATCCAAGACCATGATTAAGGTTCAAATAAATAATGACATCTTCAACTGAAAAAAATAATTCTAATCCAATATCCATAAATTCTGGCGAATTAGGTGCCGATATAGTACGCGCAAAGACATCCGTCGAAAGGGCCATTAGCGACCTCCGGCGGGGAGCACTAATATTGCTGTTCGACCCTCTAAAAAGAACCGCTGCTATAATCCAGGCCGCCGAGTTAACAACTGCTAAGGGTCTTGAATTAATTTCACAGTTAGCAGGTTCTGAACCATCGGTAGTAATAACAAACCGAAGGAGCGCTGCTATCCGTCTAAATACGGAAACTAGACNAGTTATAAGCGTGAGTATTCCTTCTCAAGGTGGAATAGAATTGGTTCACAGACTTGCTAATCCTATTTTTGAATCCCAAGGCGGGTTTGATCCCATAAANCAGAAGGAATTGGATAATCTTCCNGTGGTTCCAGAGGCTANTGATGGTTTGGCGCCAAAAGCTGTGCAACTCGTAAAGTTTGCTCGGCTTTTGCCAAGTNTAATTTTATCACGTATCCCCTATGCTGAAATGACCCGTCTATCCGGTTGGAGTAAATCGGATTCTNTGCTTGCTGTTGATGCCAGATTAATAGATTCATTACCTGAAATGCGTGCGCAGCGATTAGTTAAAGCAGTATCAGCTCGGGTACCTCTAATTGACTCAGAAGAAACAAGATTGATTGCATTCCGACCCGTTGATGGAGGCGAGGAACACGTAGCTATAGTTATTGGAGATCCAGACNTAACTCAAGGCGTGTTGGTAAGATTACATTCTCAGTGCTTGACCGGCGATTTACTGGGAAGTTTACGATGCGATTGCGGCGATCAGCTTCGCGGGGCAATAAAAGCCATCTCTGAATACGGTGGCGGAGTTGTTGTATATTTAGCTCAAGAGGGACGGGACATTGGGTTAGTAAACAAACTNCGGGCGTATAACCTTCAGGATTTAGGGTCTGACACCGTGGAAGCCAATCACCAAATTGGCTTTGAGGTTGACGAAAGAATTTACGCTCCNGCAGCTGAAATTTTAAAACAACTNGGGATTAAAAAAGTAAAGCTTTTAACNAATAATCCCAACAAAATTGATCAATTNGCGTCAACNGGAATAGAGNTTGTGGAAAGAGTGAAGCACGCCTTCCCTCCAAATCCACACAATAGGGAGTACTTAAAGACAAAAGCGGCCAAGACTGGNCATCTTTTTTAGTTTCTTTGAANTTTACGNTGATATTTTGNATTGCANAGCNTCTTTTATCACAAATTTTAAAAAGTTAGTCATATGGAGATTATTGTAACTCAGGCACATAAGAGACGCGCTGTATTGTCTTTTGGAAAGATGGAGGCCCCGTGCAGCATTGGTAAAGGCGGCATAACGAAAAATAAAGCAGAAGGCGATTTATGCACACCAGCTGGAACATGGGCTCTAAAACGCGTTTTTTATCGAGGAGACCGCATTAAGGAACCGGAAACCGGACTCCAAACTTTCTCCATTTCTAAAAATATGGGCTGGTCAGATGATCCTAATGATAAGAAGAGCTACAATACTTTAATAAAAAAACCCCACTCTTATAGTCATGAAGACCTTTGGAGATCCGATAATATTTACGACATCATCGTTGAACTCGGTTATAACGACAACCCTCCAATCATTGGTAAAGGCAGCGCCATATTCATGCATCTTGCTCGCGATAATTTTGAGCCAACGGCCGGTTGTGTTGCTTTAAAAAGTTTCGATCTAATAAGCCTGCTGTCTTTGGTAAAGCGTGGAGACTTATTGAACATAATTAAATAATAGATTATCTAAAGAGCTCGCTTTCCAAATAATGCTGTTCCTAACCGAATATGAGTAGCACCAAGCTTAATAGCTGTCCCATAGTCACTGCTCATACCCATACTAAGGCTCTCTAAATTCATTCTTTCTGCGATAGTTGCTAGCAACGAAAANTGCANGGCCGGNGTNTCGTTGGCAGGAGGAATACACATAAGACCCACTATNTTTAATGCCAGGTCATTTCGACAATAATCGACAAAATCTCCTGTCTCTGACGGGTATATTCCTGCCTTTTGTTTTTCCTCGCCAGTATTCACTTGAATATAACATGGTAAATGCGTTGCTTGTTTCGTCATTTCTTTAGCAATCGCAACAGCAAGCTTTGGTCTATCGATAGTTTCTATCACATCAAAAATAGAGACAGCATCTTTCACTTTATTTGTCTGAAGGGCCCCAATCAAATGCAGCTCTAATTTGTTATATTTCGACTTCAGGGGACCCCACTTTTTCTTTGCTTCTTGAACTTTATTTTCACCAAAAACTTTTTGCCCCAATGAAATTAGTTTTTCTATTTTATCTATAGGTTGAGTTTTGCTAACNGCCACTAATGAAATTTCTCTAGGTTTTCTATTTACTTCAGCAGCGGCAATTTTAATTGCTTCNTGTACAGCATTAAAGTTCTCTTTATGGCACAAAATCCTGCCCCTTCATATCGCCTACTAAACCTTGAGTTTACCATTTTTATCCAAGTAGCCCATCTCAAACATTAACTCGCCATGACTTTTTATGACTTTTGCTATTTGAGCATCTGAAAGAACGGCCCGGTAAGAGCCAACCTTGCCTTGACGAAAAAATTTGTGGCCGGCACGGGACTGTTCGCCAAAACCGGTCTGTTTCTCTTGTTCAGAAACCACTTGAAAGGAACTATGACGAATGGCGCGTTTTAATCGCGCCATATCTTTTGGTAAACCTAAAAACCTCATCAATCGGCCGAAAGATTTAACTGGNTTTTCAATCATATCTTCATATCGAAGACAAAGCGGCGTTAAGTTTTCTACGCCAAACCAGCTATAATAATGATTGCTCCAGCCGCCTAGAATTTGGAAAATGCCTTTTTCTGTCGAGTTTATTCTATGATANGGNGACGAGATAGCTTCGATCGTATCNTCAATTGTTAGATTATAATGATCCGAGAACGAAACCANCATATCAAGAGGGTTTCTTATCACATAAACTACCCCGGCCAAGTGCTCCAGCCATATTAATGGGCTGTTTTCAAAATTCATAACGGCGTTATGCGTTTTTGCAAAAACCGTATCCGAGTGGGACCCCATATATTTCTGTACCGTATCCCTTAGCTTGTGAATATTACTGTCACTCTCTGTACGTAGTGATTTCCCGCAGACTGTCTCATACAGCGAGTACGAATTATCTGAAAACCTAACGACAGTTAAATTATTGATATCCGCCGGCGTTCTGGAATTACGAAAGAGGTTCTCCAGAAAGATCCGGAGCCATGTATTTCCAGATTTCGGATAAGAAGCCAACCAAATTATACCGCCATCCACAAGAACTCTCCATTTCCCAAACCACTAGACAGCCATTTAATATTTAAGACTTATTAAGAGTTTAAAATAAATACACCTAAGCGACGAGTTGTGGTGGATTTTTTACTTTGGAATATCAATTCCATCTATTAAAAATTTGCTTCGCAGCCTTAAAGGAAGCATTTTTGAAAAAATTCGTGTTTTGACCGAAAAAATTGGACAAAAAAAAGGGGCCGCCCAGAGGCGGCCCCCCACATTTTTTTACAACTATTAGAAGCCGACTTTCAAACCGGTTACAAGATATGTACCTCTATGTTCGTCATCAGCAACTGTTGCATCGTCGGTTGTGTAGGTTGCATTACCTAGCGTGCTAGCCCATGTTACGCCGTTACCGAGCGAGTATTTAGCAGACAGATGGAAAACATCTGCTTCAGATTGACCTGCTTTTGCTGCTCCGCCTTCGCGCTCACCATGGAGATAACCTAAGCTTATGCCCATAGGACCGGATGAGTACGTGATGCTGCCTGCAATAGCTGTGCCGTCTGCAGCACCAGTGTCTTCAAAGTTTGCTGTTGCAATGTTGATACCAAAAGCACCCATGCCCAGTCTTAAACCGAGATTTGTAGCTTGTGGCTCAGAGTCAGCACCAGCACCGGATTCAGCGTCAGTTACTGTTCCATAACCAGCTGAAACTTTAACGGACATTCCGCCCATTTTCTGGTTAAAGTTTGCACCAACGGATACATAGTCGGACTTGACAGCATTCCGATCGGGCGTTGCGTTCGAGTCTTCCGAACTCGATGGCATATAAGTTACGCCCAATTGGAACCCATTTACACGTGGTGTGTAATATGTGAGTCTCTCGGAGTCGTTCACTCCATTGGCTTCAACGTTAACTGAACCCAGTGGTGCACGATAATGGCCTGACTGGCTGATAGTGCCGCCAGTGTTTACCCAGGCGCTCTGGTCACCAGAGTTGAAACCGATACCATAAGCAACAGGACCATATTGCATTTTATACTGTGCTGAGTTTTCGGAGCCAATATTGATTTCGCCGAAACCGCCTTTGATGATCATGTATGATTCATCAATCATGTCACCACCTGAATTAGCTTCAAGCTGAACGTTGACCCCAACGGTCATACCGTTGTCGAGTTTTGTGCTTCCCTTGAAGATTACTTCGCCGTCTGATTTTACGTCGAC
>NZVJ01000028.1 GCA_002701455.1 Rhodospirillaceae bacterium | reverse complement strand
AGATATGTTTAAATCTATAGCAGACGGAAAAGCTTCAGTAGTAACTGCGCAAATAGATAGATTCGTTCCAGAGGGCATTGAACTAGAGACAGGCGAAATTTTGGAAGCTGATGTCATTGTCACAGCCACGGGTTTCAATATGAACGTGATGGGTGACATAGATTTTTCTATTGACAGTGTCCCGTTAGATTTCCATGAAACTGTAACATACCGGGGAATGATGTTCACGGGTGTACCTAACTTGGCTTGGGTATTTGGTTACTTTAGAGGAAGCTGGACTATAAGAAGTGAAATAATTGCGGCATTTGTTTGCCGTCTCCTCAACCATATGAAGAAAAACGGTGCAAAAAGCGTAGAACCTGCGTTGCGAGAAGCAGAGCAGGAAATGAGATTGTTTGATTGGATGGATGATGAGGACTTTAACCCGAATTATCTTAAAAGAGCTCTGCCATTATTACCGCGCCGAGGCGAAAGCTTTGAGTGGCGGCATACCCAGGATCATTGGCGAGAACAAACCGAATTTCCTTTGATTGATCTTGATGACGAAGTTTTCATTTACCGTGGCGTTGATAACTCGGTTATGGCTGCTGAATAAGCATAAAAAAATCAAAAGTTTCTAAAAGATCGATGTGTAAAAACTATATTTAACAAAAAATACGACCAGGTTGCTCGTGACTTTGGATTCTATATAGGTCAATAGTTTGCTGGCGCGCGCGTTTCCTTTAGGCTAATTGTAGAGAGTATAAAATTATGTTCCGTAACTTAACGGAAAGTACGAAGGGCGTTTTATGCATGATAGCAGGAACGCTTGTACTGACGAGCCAGGATGCAATAACAAAGTGGATGACCGCAAAGTATCATGCGGGAGAAATTTTGTTCTATAGAGGAATTTTTTCATTTATCCCAATCATAATTCTCATATTAGTCGCAAAAAATTTCAAGATTATCTTTACGAAGAATCTCAAAACTACCCTTTTAAGGGCTTTTTTGGGAACAGCCACTTCAATATTTGTTGTTCTATCATTTATCCAATTACCATTAGCGACCGCTTTAGCAATAATATTTCTAAGCCCGATTATGCTGACAGCATTATCTGGGCCGTTGCTAAAAGAGAAAGTGGGATGGCGGAGATGGGTGGCCGTTTTTGTAGGTTTTCTTGGCGTACTTTTGATTATGCGCCCATCTGGTGGCGGGGATTATTTATATTATGCTATTCCGATTGTAACAGCTTTACTCGCTACGTTTAGAGACCTAGTTACAAGAAGTATGAAAGGTGGTGACAGTTCGGCGTCTATCTTGTTTTTTTCGATGATTGCCGCGCTGACAACTGGCGCTTTCAGTTTACCTATTTTTGGCGCGACTGTTCCTAGCTTGTCTGACTTAATTTTGTTTGCAGCAGCTGGGACAATGGTTGGTTTAGCACACCTTCTACAAATCCAAGCTCTTTTGTTTGCTTCCGCAAGTATCGTATCACCGTTTAAGTATTTATCATTGGTATATGCCGCTTTAATAGGTTATTTCATTTGGGGAGACGTTCCTGACGAATGGAAAATATCGGGTGCGGNACTTATTGTTGGCGCTGGTATTTTTATCCTATACCGCGAGGGGCAGCAAAGCCCCGCGNGGTANCTCGCTCTAAAAANCCCAGAGNTAATGGAGCTAGAATATTACCTTGATAGACTTTTTTCTAATCTAAACTTTTTAGACGGCGAGTTTAAAAAGATAATTTTATGTCGGATGGTTGAATTTTACTCATTTAACATTTTTGTTAAAATTTTCTANCTGGATTTTACTCCCAGCTGTCATGCAAGCTAAATCTGAGGTAAGCATAACCATATCAAAACCCCGCTCTGCTGCTCCTATCGCAAACTCGCTCCCTGCACAATGCATGACCGCTTTGATGCCATTATTATGTGCTGTTTCTAGAATTCTATTACATGTTTCTAGATGGAGGGGGTCTGGATTATCTCCTCTCGGCTCGAGATCTAACGCATAGGAAAGGTCGGAAGGGCCAATATATACTGCGTCAAGACCCGGNGTTGAGCAAATTGCTTCTAAATTTCCTAATCCCTCTTTAGTTTCTATCATGGCCATTANAATAATTTCGTCGTTTGCCTTACTTGGATAGTCAGCCCCGCCATATTGAGATGCGCGTACAGGGCCAAAAGAACGCATCCCAACAGGTGGGTAGCGACAGGCNCTAACTGCTTTTGCAGCTTCTTCTGCGTTATTTACCAAGGGCACAATTATACCATATGCACCTAAATCNAATGCCTTCATAATAGGGGCAGGTTCATTCCAAGCAACTCGCACGAACGGAACCGTATCTGTCTGCGAAATAGCTTGCAGCATTGGTAAAACATCNCTCATCTCGGATATGCCGTGTTGCAAGTCTACACAGAGAGCGTCGAAACCTTGTCTAGCCATTACCTCTGCGGTCATACCATGAGAAACTGATAACCAGCCTAGGGTTGCACATTTTCCATTTTGCCAAATTTTCTTTATTTTATTTTCTCGCATNTACAGCTCCTAAGTCGAATCAGTTTTTAAAAAGCCTGCCGGACGATATTCAACAATAGTACCGTCAAATCAATTTTGGTATTCGAAAAGTTGATGNCTTGTTTCCCCGCAGAACACTATCAATCCAGTATTACCTTTTATGAAGTAAATTAAAATCAATCCATTTAAATTTTTTAACTTATTATATATTTGAAATAACCGCGGTAGGTTGCGTAATCCTANACCCTAAGGGCTATGTATTGGATGTATATTCGACAAAATGAAAAAAACAATATTTCAAAAGATAACTTTTCTCAAGATAACTCTGCTCTCTTTATTTGTAATTAGCACCCCAGTCGAAAGTTCAAATTTGAGCGAAAAACAATTAATTAATATGGCTCGTGACAAGGGTGTAGTATTTTTATTGCGCCATGCGCTGGCGCCTGGGATGGGTGATCCAAAAAACTTTAATGTCAAAGACTGCAAGACGCAGAGATTGCTGTCTGAGGCAGGCAGAGTTCAAGCATCAATGATTGGGGATAAATTTCGTCGAAACGGGTTTAAATATGCCCTTGTAAAGAGCAGTCAATGGTGCCGATGTAAAGAAACGGCTGAACTTCTAAAATTAGGTCCAGTGGAGGAAATGGATTTTTTGAACTCTTTTTTTGAAACACCAGAAGATGAAAAGGGTCAAACAGCATTGCTCCGAGAATGGTTGTTTNAGCAAACTGCAACGAGCAGGCTGGTTTTGGTTACACATCAAGTAAATATCACTGCATTAACAGGAGTTGTGCCATCGTCCGGGGAGTTANTGGTGATAAAACTCAAAAAGCCTTCCATTATAGAGGTAGTTGGGAGCATCAATACAAAGTATTGAGGAAAAAAACGATTAACGAACTGAGGTATTTATTTTTTTGCTGTTTAACTAGGCNNTGCTCGTCTGCATTGGTAAGTTTTTCAATTTGCGTGCTTAATAATTGATTGGATTGTTTCTATTGTGTCAGCTTCCTGCGCGGGCTTATCCCAGCGTATCCGGTGGACGCGTGGAAAGCGGAGAGCCACTCCAGATTTGTGGCGGNTACTTTCATGTGCACTGTCAAAGGCAAGCTCTACAACCANCTCCTTTTTTACTTCCCTCACGGGGCCAAAACGGTTCAGGGTGTTGGCACGAACCCATTTGTCTAGCGCCAAAAGTTCCTCGTCTGTAAAACCCGAATACGCCTTCCCGACCGGGACTAATTCATTCCCTCGCCAGATCCCAAATGTGTAGTCCGAATAAAATGAGCTCCGCCGCCCGTGTCCTCTTTGCGCGTACATCATTACACCATCGACGTATTTTGGATCGCGTTTCCATTTAAACCACAAACCTTTTGGGCGTCCCGCAGAATATTTACTTTGGAGATTTTTTATCATTACGCCTTCATGGCCAAGAGTTTCAGCTTTTTCTGTTCGCAGTTCAGCCAAGCTGTCCCAGCTATCAAAGGATAGAATTTCAGAAATATCCAGTCGACTATTTCTAGTCCGTCCTAGCCAGCCTTCTAATTTTTGACGTCTGCTTTGAAGGGGTANATCTCTAATATCTTCATTATTGCAAAATAGCATATCGTAAACTCGAATAAATGCCGGGTAAGCATCTAGATGTACCTTTGCGGGTGATTTTCTGTTAAGCCTTTGCTGCAGTTTATTGAATGGAAGAGCCGTAAAATTTTTCCCAACAAGCAGTTCTCCATCTAAGACGGCCCGTCCGTTTAGTTCGGAGACAATATCTGGAAAAGCNCTGGATATATCATCGCCTGTCCGTGAAAAAAGCCGTTTATTAGAGTCATCAAAAACAGCCTGCACCCTAATTCCATCCCATTTCCATTCAGCTTGATAATTGTTCGGATCNAGGCGTTCAAAGTCCTGTTCTATATTTATCGGGTGGGCCAGCATCATAGGGTGGAAGGTTTTTGTGTGTTGAATTTTTGGGATGTTTGATTTTCCGTCAAGCCATTCAAAGAGACTAACGTATGGGGGTGCAATGCCGTGCCATATTTTCTCTATTTCTTCTAATCGCTGACCGCTGTAGGAAGAAAGTGCTGTTTTTGCCAGTCTAGCTGATACACCAACTCGAAGCCCGCCGGTTGAAAATTTAATCATTGCCCAGCGCTCATCAGAATCGGCATTGTCCAGAAAATCTGAAACTAACGCAGGAAGTCTTGCTTTTGGTGTTTCTTTTAGGTTGAAAATAAATTTTGTAATACTTGGTAATTGTTCTTTATTATTAGTACTGCCTGGCCAAATTAAGGATATAGTCTCGGCCAGGTCGCCCACATAATCATAGGACATATTAAATAATTCTTGATTAACCCTTTCCTTAACCAAAGTTCTTAAAAAGTTTGGCTTTATTCCAGAAATAGACAATGTTCCCGTGAGTGCGCCCANAGCGTAACCCCGATCGGGATCTGGGCTGTTTTTGAAATACTCTGACATCACCGAAATTTTGTCATTGCGAGAGTTTTTCAAAATAAGTGTGGTTAGCAGCTGAGAGAACCTTTTCATGTCTCGAGTTCCTCGTCGCGTCCCTGTATGCTTAGAGGCTCAGCCTTCTTTCCGGTTATCCCGCACCAATGCACCAGCGCATCCTCTCTTCCATGTGTAACCCAAATATTTTCAGCTCCTGTAGCTTCAATAGTGNTGGTGAGTTCGTTCCAGTCAGCATGATCAGATATTATTAATGGAAGTTCCACACCATTTCTTTTTGCTCTTTGNTTTATCGTCATCCAACCGGAAGCCTGGCAAATAAGTGGATCCAAAAGACGACGTGACCAGCGGTCTCGGAGTGCTGAAGGTGGTGCCATCACAATTCCTCCTTGCATAGCTTCTTTATCCTGTACAAGCGCTTTTCGAAGCATGCCTAGATTGATCCCCTCAGATGCGTAATAGTCACAGAGTTTTTCTAAGGCNCCGTGAATAAAAATAGGGCGGTCGTATCCTGCNTCTCGGAGAAGNCCGATCACCCGCTGGGCTTTTCCTAAAGCATATACCCCGATTAGATGTGTCCTTTCGGGTTGTTCCNAAATAGAAAATAGTAACTTGCTAATTTCGGTTTGCGGCAACGGATGCTGAAAAACAGGTAGACCAAAAGTAGCCTCTGTCACGAATAGGTCGCATTCAATTAATTCAAATGGCTGAGTACTGTTGTCCCTAATGGTTTTATAGTCGCCCGTCACAACGGCTNTCTGTCCTTTATGCTCAAGTAAAATTTGGGCACTTCCCAATATATGACCGGCGGGATGCAAAGTGATTGTAACGTCGCTAACTCTCAATGGCTCCCCGAACTCGAGCGGCTGAAAAGAACCGGCGCAATTTTCACCATATCGAATTTTCATAATNTCAATTGTCTGNGGTGATGCTAGAACTTTTCGGTGCCCAGGGCGGGCGTGATCGGCGTGCCCATGCGTTATTATTGCCTTATCAACGGGTTTGATTGGGTCGATGTAGGCACCAATCGGTGCTATATAAAGTTCATGATTAATCCAATGCATAAGGCACAATATAAGGAGACTGAGGAAAAGCTCAAACAGCACCCTCTCAGTACTTGGCTAAAAAACCGGAAATGGAAGTGGTTTCACCATCAAATAGAGACGGCTATGAAAGCTAGTTTGGGCCATGACGTGCTCGTCTTAGCCCCCACTGGCGCGGGGAAAACACTTTCTGGATTTTTGCCATCGTTTTTGGATATTTATGATAAGGGGTCCAATGGCTGCCTTCACACACTCTATATCTCTCCGCTTAAAGCGCTAACGGTGGATGTTCATCGCAATATTACTAGACCGATAGAAAGTCTTAATCTTCCAATTACTTACGAAACGCGTACAGGTGATACTCCGTCTGGCAAACGCAAGCGTCAAAGGATTAGCCCGCCTGATTTCCTAATGACTACACCAGAGTCGCTAGCTCTTTTGTTGTCTTATGAAGAAGCTGCGAGCTATTTTAGTCAATTGCGTTTTGTTATAATTGATGAGTTGCATACTTTTTTCGATAATAAAAGAGGTGACTTGCTCTCTCTAAATCTGGAGCGAGTTGCTTCATTGGCGCCGCAAGCTGTCCGGGTCGGTCTTTCGGCCACGATAAATAAACCTCGACAAGCTCTTGAATGGCTTTCACGGGATATAGGCAGTTTAGTAGAAGTCCAGCAAGCTGCAAAACCTAAAATAGAAATCCTAGAAACCAGTTCACGTATCCCCTGGTCAGGCCACTCTGCAAAGCATGTAATTGAAAATATCTACGAAAACATTTCTGCAGCTGGAATGAGCATCATATTTGTCAATACTCGCGCACAGGCGGAATTTTTATTTCAGGAGTTATGGCAGATCAATGATAACCATCGTCGTATTGCCCTTCACCATGGTTCATTAGAGCGGGATTTGCGTCGAAAAGTGGAAGCAAGCATGGCGGCCGGTAAATTAGATTGTGTTGTGGCCACTAGCTCCTTAGACCTTGGTCTGGATTGGGCAGAAATAGACTTAGTAATTCAAATTGGAGCGCCAAAAGGAGTTAGTCGCTTAATTCAGAGAGTAGGAAGATCCAATCATCGTATTGACCAACCGAGCCGGGCGATTCTTGTTCCAACAAACAGATTTGAATATCTAGAATGTTTGGCGGCCAAGCTTGAAATAGAGTCGGGAAGCATGGATGGAGCCAATTTTAGAGTTGGCGGGTTAGATGTTCTCGCACAGCATTTGCTGGGAACCGCGTGCTCTGGTGATTTTTATGCTGATGCGTTATACGCTGAAGTAATAAGGGCAACCCCTTACAACAAACTAGATCGCACCGAATTTGATGCCGTTATAGATTTTGTCACCAACGGTGGGTATGCGTTGAAAACTTATCCTCAGTATAACCGTCTTTTAGAGACAGCTCATGGAACCTATTCTTTGCGTGATGGTAAAATCGCAAAGCAGTATCGGATGAACATTGGTACTATTGTGGAGTCGCCAATGCTAAAAGTGAAACTGCGAAATCGAACGCTTGGCAATATTGAAGAAAACTTCATTTTAAATTTGTCTCAAGGCGATACTTTTCTCTTCGGTGGAATGGTACTTAAATTCGAGCGATTGCATGACGCTGACGTTTTGGTTTCAAAAACAAAAAATAGTGAAGCCCAAATACCCAGTTATGCCGGTGGCAGACTCCCATTAACAACAAATTTAGCGTCAGCGGTAAGACTGCTGATCGGCGATAAAACGAATTGGGAGGGGCTTCCAAGTCAAATTCAGGATTGGTTAACAATGCAGGACAACCGTTCTCATCTTCCAGACGATAAGAAGTTAATCACCGAGGTGTTCGAGTTTAAAAAACGTTTTTACTTCATTGTTTATACTTTCTCAGGAAGGAATGCCAATCAAACATTAGGTTTTCTCTTGCTTCGAAGAATGAGAAGGGCGGGCCTCAAACCAATGGGTTTCTCTATAAGCGATTATGCTCTTGCTGTCTGGTCTGTTAAGCCCGTCGAGGATGCAGAAAAATTACTTGAAGCAAGTATAATGGTTGATGATTTTGAAGAATGGCTTGAGGAAACACCCCTCTTGAAACGCTTATTCCGTGATGCAGCGATAATATCTGGTCTTGTGGAACGACGCCACCCTGGACAAGTTAAAACAGGAAGGCAGATATTGTTCAGTTCGGACTTAATATATGACGTTTTACGCCGTTATGAACCGGATCATATTATTCTTAAGGCAGTTCGAAGAGACGCAACGGAGGGGTTAATAGACGCTGAACGGCTTGCCTCTACACTAGCTGATTTTCAGGATAATATTATATGCAGAAAATTAGACTATATTTCGCCTATGGCAGTCCCTCTGGTTATGCAGATTAGTAAAGAGAGTACTGTTTGGAGTGAATTAACCGATGACATTTTCGCCGAGAGTGAAGAGGAGATAATTCGTGCGGCTAGAGTCGAGTCACTGCACTGAATTTGGGGGATCAGTTTTTGAGATGCACCCATCTGGTGCGCTCTATTGGCCCGCTCAATCATCGCTTTTGGTTGGCGACTTGCATTTTGAAAAAGCATCGAGCTATCACAAGACAGGGCAATTCTTACCTCCGTATGACACTCATCAAACGCTCCAAAAGTTAGAGGCAGTTATAGAGTATTTCAAACCAAGCAGGATATTCTTCTTAGGTGATACATTTCACGATCCTGCGGCTTGGGACAGAATGTCAGGCAGTAATAAATCCAGGCTATTGAATTTATTGGAAAAATTGCAAGCAGTGTGGATTGAGGGAAATCATGATCAGGGGATTGTCCCCGATAGATTTAAATTACTATCAAGTGTTGAGGTTAATGGCATTATTTTACGTCACATTATGAATAGAGATGCGTCGGGACCCGAAATAAGCGCACATTTTCATCCAGTTGGGGTTATAAAGTTCAGGGGTGTAAAGATAAGACGACCATGTTTTATAAAATCGCCCCATAAATTTATTATTCCGTCATTTGGTGTTTTGACGGGCGGCCTAGATGTTTTTAATATTGCGTTTGAGGAACTCCACTATCAGGAAACACAATTATTTTTTCTAGGCGAACAAAAGATATTTAAGCCTGCTGAGAGATATTTTAAAAATAAAAAATTTTCATCTTATAATTTAATCAGCAGTTGAAGTATCGAGGTGTTAAGAAAATCATGAGAAGCATTCTATCTTTTTGGTTCAATGTCGAAAATTTGTCAAACAAGTGATCCGAGCAGTTAGGTTTGTCGTAACGGTAGAAAGGAGATCAGAATGAAAAAATTAGTTTTGCTATTAGCACTGTTGTCGGTCCCACTGGGTATCTCTACAGCAGTCGCAGGGAGCTGTGGTTACGGCGATCATACGCACACCGACGAGGAAAAAAAGGAAACAAAGTAATATACTAATTAGAACCCGGAACACCGATGGCAGTGTTGCGGGTTCTTCAGCTGAACTTCTCCACGCTTACATTCAGTGTTCGATAAACGTCCAGGGTATGGGGCTCGAGAGAGAGTATCTTTTCTAGAATTGTATTCGAATGGTTAATGTTGCGATAATAGGGGCAGGTTTAGCCGGTTGTGTTGTTTCGGAACAATTGAGCGAGAGAGCAACCGTTAAAATTTTAGAGAAATCAAAGAGTCCGGGCGGGCGGATGGCGACTAGGGTGTCAAGCCAGTACGAGTTTGACCACGGGGCGCAGTTTTTTACGGCAAGATCTGTTGAATTTAAAAATTTTTTANCTNCGCTTTTGAATGAGGGTCNTGTGGCTTGTTGGAATGCACGCTTCTCAGAATATCAAAGCACGGATATAATTCGANAAACTCATTGGAGCGACTCGCNGGTACATTATGTGGGAACACCTAAGATGTCTAGTCTTGCCGATAGACTATCAACAGGTTTGGATTGCACATTCGACGTAGAGGTGGCTAAAGCGGAAAAGAAAAACGGGCGCTGGGTTTTATACGATTCCCGGGGAGAAAATCTGGGTGACTATGACTGGATTGTTCTGACAGCACCAGCCGCTCAAACGCATAATCTGTTGCCAAACGAAGTCGACTTTAAAGCAAAAGTCGGGCTGATAAAAATGTCAGGTTGCTACTCTTTGATGTTGGGTTATCAAAATGCGATTGACCTGCCTTTTGACGCTGCCGTAGTAAAAGGGACTAACATCAGCTGGATTTCGGTTAACTCATCCAAACCAAAGCGTAAAGGCTTTTCTATCTTGATTCACTCTACCAATAGCTGGGCTGCACAGAACATGGATACGGATTTATCCGAGGTGCAGGATAAATTGTGTGATTATACCTCTGATATACTGCGTTTCAATGTCGAGACAGCAGATTACATTGAGACGAAAAGATGGAGATTTGCAAACTCTGCTCGGCAGACCAACCAACCGTTTTTTCTCGATAAAAAAAACAAAGTGGCATCATGTGGGGACTGGTGCATAAAAGGAAGGATTGAGGCAGCGTTTCTTAGTGCGAAAAAACTCTCAGATCAGTTGCTTAAAGAATTGTAGATAGTCTTAGTGCTTTGGCTTCAAATATTTTTGTAAAAAACATACTTATTTTTTATCTAAACAAAGTGACGATGCTGTTTGAGAGAAATAAGTAGGCTTGAAACCCGTTAATATCAGTTATCATTTATATTTGTGAGACTTGCGATAATCTTTTAGTGAGTATTATGATACAACTGGCGAACCTCAACTTATCGGAGGCAACAATGGGTATAAGTATAAACCCTCTATCAAATGCTATAGGTTCTGAGATCTTGGGCGCTGATTTATCCCAACCAGTATCTTCGGAAGATTTCTCCGCCATCAATTCAGCGATGAAAAAATCACTTGTGGTTGTCTTTAGAGGTCAGAAGTTAGAACCAAACAATCTATTGTCTGCCGTTCACCTGTTCGGCGATACAATGGAGCAGCACCTCACTGATACCTTAATGGAAGGTCATCCAGAGATTGCAGTATTGGACAGCCGGGAGATGCCACCCGATAAAGAAGGAAAAATTATTCCTTTTGGCGGCCGTGATTGGCATACTGATCATACAAATCACGAAATTCCTCCCAAATTCACGGCTTTATATGCGATTAAACTCCCCGCTTCCGGTGGTGACACGAGTTTTGCTAATATGCACCTCGCATTTGACTCGCTGCCTTCAAGCGAAAAGGTAAAGTTAAGCAGTTTAGAAACTGTAAACAAGATCGAAGATTTTGCTTACATTGATGAGGCCGCGCGGGAAAAGTTTGGCCAATTACCAATCCACCCTCTTATACGCACGCATCCGGACACCGGCCGAAAAGCCATCTACGTGCATCCGGGAAAACTGGAAAAATTAGTAGGAATGGAGCCAGCGGAAAGCCAGCAATTAATTCAGAACCTTTTGGAAAAAGTACTCACGCCGGACATTTGCTATAGGCATAAATGGAAGGAAGGCGATCTTTTGCTATGTGATAATAGAGCTGTCCTACATTTAGCTCACCATGATTACGACTTAAAAGAGGGTAGAATAATGCATCGTATTCTAATAAAGGGTGAGCGACCTGTTTGATTGCCTGGCACGTGCGACGAGCTTTTTCTGAATAGAGAAAATTTCGATGTTAAAAACAAAAAGGCATAGAGGGGTTTTTGATCCAAATAACAGTTCCCCGTATGAATTGAGTAGATCGCGTGTAGAAAATTTTGTCAGATGCCCAGCGTGTTTCTATCTGCAGCAAATAAAAAAAGTTAATTTTCCCAGTATTCCTGGTTTTAACATCAATGAAGCAACGGATGTTCTACTCAAACGTGACTTCGATAAATGCAGGGCTAAAGGGATATCTCATCCGTTTTTAGAGGCTCAAGGTTATGGGCATTTAATCCCATTTGAGCACGAAGACTTTGAGCTTTGGACACAGAGTTTGCATTTTGGCGCCCAAGGGCGTTTTCACACGATACATGAGGAAACTAATTTGAAGATTGGCGGAGGCCTTGACGATGTCTGGTTGAATACGAAAACAGGAAAATTGCATATCGTCGACTATAAAAGCACATCGTTAAAGACAGCAGGTAAAAGTGTTACGCTGGAGGACCCCTGGAAAATTACCTACAAACGTCAAATGGATTTATATGTCTGGGTAATGAGAAGAAAAGGGTTTGATGTTTCGGACACAGGATATTTTTTATACTGTGACGGTGATCGTTTCACTTCTAACTCTTTTCTCGGTTCCGAATGTGCCGCCATGTATTTTAAGATGACGGTCTTACCATATAATGTTCGTTTAGAGTGGATTGAGCCTGCATTGTTTTCCATCCAAAAAACGCTTAAATCAAAGAAAATGCCGAAGCATAATGACTTTTGTGAGTACGGGAAATTTTTAACACAAGTTCATAACGCTACAGCTATTCAGTGACTATCCAAGTTCTCTGAAAACAGCCAACGCATTTAGGTTATTGTTGAGGTATGGAGTTTTATAAGAAACTTTGAGTTAAGTAGTTCCATATAACCGATCTCCAGCATCCCCTAGGCCAGGAATTATGTAGCCATTTTCATTCAAACGCTCATCTAAGGAGCAAGTGTATATTGGAACATCAGGATGTTTTTGCTCTATAGCTTCTACTCCCTCTGGCGCCGCTAATATAGAGGTAAAAACAATATCATTAGCCCCGTGTTTCTTAATAATTGAGATTGCTGTATTTGCTGAATTCCCAGTGGCGAGCATGGGATCCAAGACAACGGTTTTTCCAACATCGATGGCTTTGGGGAGATTTATGTAATAATCATGCGCTTTAAGCGTTTCTTTGTTTCTGTAAAGGCCAATGTGTCCTACCAAAGCATTAGAAACAATTTCAATAAATCCATCTAGCATTCCATTTCCAGCGCGCATTATAGGAACGAGGCATACAGTGTTTTCACTTAAAACTGGCGACTCCATTGATTGCATCGGGGTATTCGTATGTATATTTTGGAGAGGCAAGTCACTGAAGACTTCGTATGACATTAGAATAGAAATTTCTTTCAAAAGTCGGCGGAAGCTATGAGACGGTGTTTCCACACTTCTCATTAAAGTCAGTTTATGCTGTATAAGTGGGTGATCAAGAATTTTCAATTGCCGTTGGCAGCTCATCATTACCTCGTCGAAGTCAATTTGGGATAAAAAATAAGAAATCGCTGCTTAATCATTTATTCTAAAGCATCTGACTCTTCTAGTCTCGGTTCAATATGCTTGGAGAAAAAGATCGACAGTTCGTAAAGAATGATGATTGGTACAGCCAAGAGTACTTGGCTAATCACATCGGGGGGAGTAACTATAGCTGCGAGAATAAACGCGAATAGTATAGCGTATTTCCTTTTTTTTCTTAACCCCTCCGCGTTTGTCAAACCTATTTTTGTAGCTAGAAGTAAAAAGATTGGTAGTTCAAAACAAATACCAAAGGCCAAAATCAACCCCATGACCAAAGAGAGATACTCGTTCACTTTAGGCTCTAATTCCATTGGCAGGATACCTTGCCCTCCTACCTGCTCGAAACTGACAAAAAATTCCCAAGCAATCGGAATAACGACGTAATAAACTGTTATAGCTCCTAAAAGAAATAAAACCGGCGTCGCCAAGAGAAACGGCAGAAACGCTCTTTTTTCCTTTTGATATAAGCCAGGCGCTACAAATCGCCATATTTGGGTTGCAATTATCGGAAACATCAAAAAAAACGCGCCGAAAAAAGCGACTTTAACTTGTGTAAAAAACGCCTCATGTAAACCAGTAAAAATCATGCGCCGTTGTCTACCGTCACTTCCAATATTGGCAAGCGGTTCCACTAAAAAATTGTAAATATTCTGTGAGAAAGCGTAACAAAGAAAAAAGGCTAATATAATTCCTATAAAGCAGAATATTAGTCGCCGGCGCAACTCATTTAAATGGTCAAGCAGAGGCATTGTAGTATCTTTTGAGCCTGTGTTAGTCATTTGTGCTTTATACTTTCTTATGGAATACTTCTCTAATTTTTATTTTTTTTTAGTGATTGGTTCTCGAAACTTTCTAAACCTGATGCTAAATCTGAATAATGATCATTTTCATTAAGGACTGCCGATTCTGTTTCTTTTACTACCATCGCAAGGTCTTTGTTTACCTCATCTATTCCAGCCTCTTTTATACTTTCTTCGAGGGAATGCTGAAAATCCCTTGCCATACTTTTTGTTCTAAATAACCAACGTGACAACGAACGCATTACCATTGGTAGATCTTTTGGACCAACAATTATAATGGCTATCAGTGTTATAAAAAATAGTTCTTGCCAACCAAGGTCTAGCACTTGAACCCCGAACTTTCTATTTCTGATCGATGTTATTTTGAAAATTTTTCAATCAATAAGTCGCATCATGATTTTTGTTTAATTCTATCATCTTTGTTCATTTTTATATTTTTAGCTTCAATAAGTTCAATTTCTTCCATGTTTTCTGTATCGGAATGTTCTTCGTTATTATTCATACTTTTTTTGAAGTTTTTGAGCCCTTTCCCGAGGTCACCCATAATAGACGCAATTTTTCCTTTTCCTCCAAACAAAACCAATACGATGACAAGAACCACAAGCCAATGCCAAATGCTAGTAAATCCCATTTCCTTCTCCTTTATTTTTAAAAATTAATTGAAAACTTCTATTCCTCGGCCATAGATGGGAAAGTGCTGATCCAGTGCCGTGCAATATCAATTCTGCGACACAGCCAAACTTCTTTATGCTGCTGAACATAGTCCATAAATTTTTCGAGTGCTTTGATACGGCCAGGTCGCCCAACTAGCCTGCAGTGTAATCCAATTGACATCATTCTAGGTGTTTTGGCACTTTCATCATAAAGTACGTCAAATGCGTCGGTTAGATATGACAAAAATTGATCACCTGAATTAAAGCCTTGAGGAGTAGCAAAACGCATGTCGTTAGCGTCCAAGGTATACGGAATAACAAGATGATTAACGCCATTTACTTTTGACCAAAATGGTAAATCATCATTGTAATCATCTGCATCGTACAAAAAACCGCCCTCTTCAACAACTAGGCGCCGTGTATTTTCGCTTGTCCGTCCGGTATACCAGCCTAGTGGTCTTTCTCCAGTAATTTCTTTAATAATTTTTACAGCGTCTGCAATATGCTGGCGCTCAACTTCTTCGGGAACATTACTGTAGTCAATCCATCTTAAACCGTGGCTGCATATTTCATGATTTGCCTTCAGCATTGCTTCGGCAACAGCTGGGTTTCTTCGCAAGGCCATGGCTACAGCAAAAATCGTAAGTGGTATGTTTTTTTTCTCAAAGAGATCTAGTANACGCCACACACCGACGCGGCTTCCATATTCATAGATTGATTCCATACTTGGGTGTCGTTTTCCTACCCATGGTGTCGCGCTGACTATTTCAGATAAAAAAGCCTCCGAGGCTTCATCACCGTGTAATATATTATTTTCCCCTCCTTCCTCATAATTAAGGACGAACTGGACTGCTAATCTCGCACCTTTTGGCCANTTAGGATTGGGAGGGTTGTTTTTGTAACCAACCATGTCTCTAGGATATTCGACAATTTTCATTATCTTAAAACTCCTTGGGTATAGGTGTTGAATATCCGCCAGCTTTGCTGGTTTTTAAACCAGCTCCAATAAGGGCTTCGACAATTTTTAAGGCGCTAACAACGCCATCAATAACTGGTATTCCCGCTTCTTTTGATAGCCAAGGAGTAAGGTCAGTCATGCCAGCGCAGCCTAGTATAATGGCCTCACATTGGTCCTCTTCGATAGCATTTTTTATTTCAATAAGAAGATTTTTTTGAGCTCTTGTTTCATCATTTTCTAATGCAAGTACTTCTATATTTGCAGAACGAACCTTACGGCAATACCTCTCCATGCCATACTTAAATACGAGATCTTCGATAATAGGTACAGATCGTGGCAACGTAGTAACGATAGAAAAATTATGGGCAATCATACTAGCCATACGCAGCGAGGCCTCGCATATACCGACCACAGGACCTGTTGCAATTTCTCTNCAAGCGTCTAATCCAGTGTCGTCAAAGCAAGCGACAATAAATCCCTCAAAGTCATTCTTTTCACCCCATTCGATTTTTTCCAGTAAACCCGGCAAGCTCATCGCTCCATCATAATGGCCCTCAATACTAGGCGGACTATTAGACGGGTTTAACGTTTCTACAAATGTCCCGCTTGCCTTATGAGACTGAACAAATCTAGCAATTTTTTTTGTCATTGAANAAGTGGAATTAGGGTTGATCACAAGAATTCTGGGACCGGTNGTTTCAGATTTNGGTGGGTTGTTTTTTGCTGGCTTATTCATCTTTTCGTTTCCATATCAGATAAAAGTATGCTCGTTCATCAGATAAGGCCTTTCCCTGAGTCATCTCCAAATTTCTTTTTGCGTTTTTCAAGAATAACAATCACGCNGAAACAAATAGCTATAATNCTAAAAGAAACAAAAGTCGTAAGTGTTCCAAGTGCGTATAGTGTCGGCGTGGTGACGGTAGTTGTCATTCCAAAAATTTCCAAGGGAAGCGTATTCTTGCTGCCAACTGAAAGAAGGGAGCGGGCAAATTCATCAAAACTTAGGGTGAAACCAAATAGACCAACTCCAACCAGACTTGGTCCAATAATTGGCAGCAAAACGAATCTCAAAACCTGCCAGTTTGTTGCGCCAAGGTCGCGAGCAGCTTCTTCGTAAGATTTTTCGAAGCGGTTGAAAACGGCAAACATTATAAGCAACCCAAAAGGCAGCGTCCACGTTAGATGAGCACCAAGGCCAGATGTGTACCAGTGTCCCTCCAAACCCAAGCGGTCAAACAAAAGCCCAATGCCAAGCGTTAAGAGTATTGATGGTATTATTAGGCTTGAAATTGTTAAGTAAAATAAAGTGTTGGAAAATCTGAATTTTTTACGAAATGCCATTCCGGCGGAAAGAGATATGACTACCGTTGCAACCATNACGATTACTGCTAAGGTTAGTGANCTTGAAAAGGACCCTTGAAAGTCTCCGACGCGCTGCTCCTGGAATAGCTTACTAAACCAATGTGCAGAAAATCCATTCATAGGAAACGTGAGGCCTCCATTTGGACCTTGGAAGGATAATGTAATGATTGCGAACATTGGTCCATAAAGGAAAAACACAAAAAGGCAAAAAAATGCAGCTAAAATATAGAAAGATGTTTTACGGTTTTTGCTAGACATTTTGTGCTAGAGCTCCTTGCGGATGTTTNTTGTCCGCATAAGAATCGCTACCATTCCCAAGACTACGAATAACAATATTATGGCATCAGCAGCAGCTGCAGGATATTGCAGTAGNGCGCGTTTATTATTCATAGCAAGGCCGACAGATGCACTTTGTCCACCCGACATCGCTTGTACGGTTATGAAATCCCCCATAATTAGGCTGACAACAAAAATTGTACCAATAGCTATACCGGGCAGGCATAAAGGGATGATTACATTAATAAGGATTTGCAAGCTACTTGCTCCCATATCCCGAGCAGCTTCGATTATGGATTTATCAATTCGCATCATGGAATTGAAAATTGGGACTAACATAAAAAGTGTGTATAAATGTACAAAAGCTAATATTACTGCAAAGTCTGAGTAAAGAAGCCATTCAAGAGGTTCGCCTATAACGCCAAGTTCTAACAAAAGGGAATTCACCAACCCATTCCTACCTAGCACTGGTATCCAGGCAATCATTCTGATTATATTTGATGTCCAAAATGGAATAGTGCAGATTAAAAATAGTATGATCTGCCACCTCAGTGTTCTGACGTGAAAAGCGAGGAAATAGGCTAATNTAAAGCCAATCACTACTGTGAAAAACCAACCTAAAAATGCGAATTTAAATGTGTTCAAGTAAGTTGAATAAGTAACGNCGGACTCAAATATTTCTATGTAATTGGTCAGAACGAAATCCGGTATTAGGCTAAATTCGGTGTAATCCCAGAAGCTAACTGCAAGGATAATTGCAACAGGCGCTACAAGAAATAGAACTAGTACTAATAANAATGGCAGTATCTGAAGTTGGATATTCATTCTTCTCTCAACCAACGTAATAATATCCCGGGTGATAGTACCCGGGATATTTGTACCCCTTAAAGATCTACTGTTAAGTATTTAAGCAGCTATGAATTCATTCCACTTACGTACCATATAGCGATTTTCCTTCATTACGGAATTCCAGCATTCGACCTTACCCATTCGATCAAAGAAAGAGCCGCCGTCTCTGACTGCTCCTGCTTTTTCAAGCTTATTACCAAACGGATCTATGATATCGGATTTGGCTGGTTTGCCTTCGTACCAATAACCCCACTCATCAGCACTCATAAATTGTTTTGATGTTTCAGGAGCAGCTGAATAGTAGCCTTGGCGCATAAGAAGGCCGCCAACCCAACCCGATAGGTACCAGTTTATATATTCATAGGCTGCGTCTAGTTCTAATCCTGAGAGGCTTCGCGATAGACCTAACCCGCCGCCCCATGAACGATATCCCTCCTTAAGAGGTTGATAAATACATGGGATACCCTGCGATCGCACCTTTGTAATAGCTGGAGACCACATTGATTGGATGACAACTTCGCCCGATGCCATTAAGTTTACAGACTCATCAAAGGACTTCCAAAAAGCTCGAAATTGTCCAGATTTCTTCGCATCTGTGAAAATCTTCATGGTCTTATCGATTTCCTCTTTCGTCATATTTCCTTTATCGCCATAAGTTACTTCACCCATGGCTTCGCAAACCATTGCCGCGTCCATTATGCCAATGGATGGAATATTTAAAATTGACGCTTTTCCTTTGAATTCTGGGTTCAACAGCTCTGCCCAGGAACTGATAGGACGTTTTATGAGGTCGGGTCTTATTCCTAAAGTGTCTGCGTTGTAGATAGTAGGGACAAGGGTNTACCAATTATTTTCTGTTGTGGAAAATTCCTTGGAATCAAGNGAATTGGCAAACCCGACTGTGTGCGGAGCAGTTCCTTGCGCGATCTTAGAGGTTGGAGTCAGCTTGCCGCTTTTAAAAATTCCCACTATTTTGTCGTAATATTTCAATTTGCTAACATCAAACGGCTGCAAATTACCGGACCCCCAAATCTTTTTGACCGTGAAATATTCGATATCGGCAATATCAAAGGATTTTGGTTGTGTTACAACCCTTTGTGCTGTCGTATCTGTGTCAAGAGCGGTCATTTCAAGAGTAAAACCAAGATCCTCCTTAACCTTCTTCGCGATCTCGTTGATGTTTGAAACACCGGTGCCAAATTGTCTCAGGGTTACGTTTTTAATGTTTTGTGCCCAAATAGTGGGAAAGCCAGTTAATAAACCGGAGCCCAACGCTGCTCCGCCAACAGCAGCCGTTGTTTTTAGGAACTTTCGGCGGTCGGCCGCTGNTTTGNTNAGCTTTTTAGTTGTTGCATCTTTTTTCATAAGTCTTCCTTTCTGACTCGAGATTATTGCAAGTTATGTGCAGTGGCAGATTTGGCGCTTAAGGGATGAATTTTCGCTGGGTCTAGCGATATATAGATATCATCCCCCTCGTGCCAGTTATGCGAGAAGAAGTGGTCTTCGCCGCAAATAGCGTTGAATTCTTGACCGTCATCACTACGTAATCTTACTTGTACGTTAGAGCCGGCATATTCTGTTTGGATAAGTTTTGCCTTCGAACGATGAGAACCTTTTGGTATTTGCCCCAAAGCCAAGCCATCGCTTCTTAAGGCAAATTTAATTGTATCCCCTATTGAAAAATTTGTTGAAGATATAGGAAATCTTAAATNACCTGGTCCTTCGACAGTTAAAGTTTTGCCTTTTGCTGATATGATTTGACCAATTAAAATATTTTGATCCCCAAGGAACTCTGCAACAAATTCATTTACAGGTTCCTTAAAGACTGTTCGCGGTTTATCAGCCTGTTCAATTTGTCCATCCCGCATCACTACAACCAGATCGGCAAGCGCCATCGCTTCNTCTTGGGAGTGNGTCACGTGAACAAAAGTGATATTTAGTTTCCGCTGCAATTGCTTCAATTCAGCTCGCATTTGTCTTCGTAAAAATGGGTCAAGAGCGGAAAGCGGTTCATCCAAAAGAAGAATATCTGGATTTCCAACCAATGCTCTGGCGAGTGCAACACGTTGCTGCTGCCCGCCAGAGAGTTGGGAAGGTAAACGATTTTTGAGTTCCTCCATCTCTACTAGTGAAAGCATTTCCATAGCCCNCTCGCTGCGTTCGGCTTTTTTGTTTCCTGCCATCTTGAGACTGAAGGCAACGTTCTCAAGGCAATTGAGATGTGGAAACAGCGCATAATTCTGAAACATCATTGCCGTCCCTCTTTTTGCAGGAGGCCGGTCGGTCACATTTTTATTNCTTATCAGTATGTCNCCCGANGTTGGTNTCTCGTGTCCTGCTATTAATCGAAGGGTGGTAGACTTTCCACATCCAGAAGGNCCTAGCAGGCAACAATAAGTTCCACTTGGNATTGTTAATTTGATTGCATCGATCGCAGTGACAGCGTCAAAGCTCTTACTTAATCCAATTAGCTCAATTTGGCCTGTGCTAGACATTCTAAGTATGCGTTTCGAAAAGTTGTTTATCAGGCGTTATCATTCCAAAATTCGTGCCAAGAATTACAAGCTTAAAATAACGCATAAAAACAATAGGTTACGGAAATTTTAAGAAAGAGCCTTTGCTATATCGTAATATTTNTGCTTAAATATTAATCATNATAATTTAATTGCCTAAATAATAGGCGAACTATAGGCTGCTCTCAATATTGATCAGTAAGTTTGATTTTTAATTAGAAAAAATTGGACGAAAATTAAATTTAAAGGAGTTATTTATCGTTATATTTTAGCGTGATTTATTTGATAAATGTGTTGGGTGGGTAATGAATTGAATTTTCCGCATACCTATTATGGGTTAGGTAGTTAATGTTATATGTATTTGATTTTCGTTTTGTGAAGAGGAAACCCGATGTCAGATCTAGTTATAAAAATTGGTGACGTAGAGTTTAAAGCTAAGTTCGAAAAAGATAAGTCACCTAAAACCTGTGCGGCATTTGAAGCAGCTATGCCATTTCAAAGTAAAATTATCCATGTTCGATGGAGCGGGGAGGCGGTTTGGATTCCTTTAGGCGATCGTCAGTTTGGTGTTGGATTTGAAGATGCAACTAGTCATCCTTCACCTGGCGAAATTATCCTATATCCAGGGGGAGTAAGTGAAACAGAAATCTTGCTAGCGTATGGCCCANCATGCTTCGCAAGTAAAGCAGGACAGTTAGCGGGAAATCATTTTCTGACGATTACTGAAAACTTAGATAAAATAGCTGATCTAGGTCGGGGCACACTATGGTCTGGTGCCAAGGATATCATATTCAGGCAAGCATGATTTGTTAGAGTTCAACTAGTTTTAGCTCGGTTTAAAATTTTCGACAAACTTCAGCATAATTTGAAACCCTGACTCTATGTCCTCTATTTCCACAGATTCTGCAGGATTGTGACTTATGCCTTCCCTGCATCTTATAAAGATCATGCCTGTGTTTGTGATATCAGACATAGCTGCAGCATCGTGGCCTGCACCGCTGGGTAAAAAGTAGGTGGGATGTCCACAGTCAATGAATGCATCTTCCAATTGTTTTATGATGTTATTTGAACAGCTCGTGCTTTCGGCGCTATGTGTTTTGGTTGTCATTAATTTAGTTTTTCGTTTTNTGCAAATCTCTTTGAGGGCTTTATGCAATTCATTTTCTACTTTTCGTCGCACGTCATTATCGGCCGACCTCAAGTCAATGGTGAACAGGGTTTGGCCTGGTATTACATTTGAGGCGCCCGGTTTTATTGATATCTCTCCTACAGTAACGACTGTGTTTGGAGAGTTTTTTGCTAATTCTTCTATTTTTATAATGCACTCGCTAGCNGTGACCAGGGCATCCTGTCTAAGGTCGAGTGGNACGGTTCCGGCATGACCTGCTTTCCCGATAATCTCTATAGTAAATCTCGTTGCTCCTGCTATCTCTGTAACTATCCCTGCGGCAAGGTTCTTCTCCTCAAGCACTGGACCTTGTTCAATATGGAGTTCAACGTATGCTGATATCTCATTTTTGTTCCGTGCCGCTTTAGGGATATTTTCGGTATCGAGACCGAATGAACTCAATGCTTTCCTCATCGAAATTCCGGCAGTGTCTAACCGATCGAGAGTGGCGAGATCAAATGTTCCAGCCACAGCTTTGCTGCCTAAGTAAGTAGACTTGAAGCGCGTGCCTTCTTCATCAGCAAACCCAATTACCTCAAGGGCAACTGGCAGACGCTTTCCTCGACGTTGCAATGAGGCGACACAATGAATGGCGGTAGCAACACCTAACATGCCATCAAATTTGCCCGCGTTTACAACAGTATCTAAGTGAGACCCCAGCATCAGGGCCGGTAGACCGCTTTCATGCCCTTCGTAACGACCTACAATATTGCCAATAGGATCTTGCCAAGCTTTCATGCCGGCAAGTTTCATCCATTCAGCTACGAGGTCATTAACTTTTTTATGTTGAGGAGTGAGGTATTGTCTCGACAGAAAGTCTTTATCTTCGCTTACGAGCGCAAGTGCCTCGATCATTCCCGAAATACTGGGTAAGTTTGTGTTCATCATTTTTGAATAATCGCATCAATTGAGTGTTCTACATTATTGTCTTCTTCTCGATGTGCTTAGCAAGTCTTGCTAAGGGATAACATAAGCAGAAATATAAAAGTGCCATAATTGGGAAAATTATGAATGGCTCAGATCCTTGCACGGGAGAGTTAGCCCAGCGTTTCCCAATAAGCATTAGGTCTTGGAAACCTATTATATAACAGAGTGACGTCCCTTTAATAATCTGTATTAGAAATCCTATTGTTGGAGCGACACTAAATTTCACAGCCTGTGGTAAAATGATGAATCTCAGTGTCTGAACAAAATTTAAGTTAAGCGCTTTGGCCGCTTCCCATTGGCTTTGAGGGATAGCGACTATTGCTCCTCGCCACACCTCCGATAGATAGGCTGATGTGAAAAGAATCAATGCAACGGTTGCTGCTATCCATGGATCAATGTCTTGCTCAAACAGTTTGGGTATGCCAAGTCCGAGAAGAAAGAGAAGCATGAGCAGCGGCAGAGATTGAAATAGCCAAGTATATGTGTAGCTTATTATATTGAGGGTTTTGCTTGGAATTATTCTAAAAAATGTAATTAAGCTTCCAAATAACCCCCCACCTAGGAAAGCAATTGCTGATAGGTAGATGGTGTATTGAGTTGCCCAAATTAATTGGCCAACGATTATTCCATGAGGTTCGCCAAATACTGAAATGAACCCGTCCATCAACTACGATTTCCGAGTGTTTTTCTAAAGATAATCTCTACGACGGCCTTTAGAATAAGTGCTAAAACAATGTAAATAATAGAGAGCGTAATGAACACTTCGAAAGATCTAAAAGTTCGGCTATCTATAAAAATACCGGCGTGTGTAAGGTCCGTAACGCCTATCTCTGAAATTACCCCTGTCGTGAGAAAGATAAAAATAAACTGACTTGAAAGTGATGGGAACATTTTAATTATTGTTTGAGGTAGGATCACCTTAAAGAAAGTGAGCGTTCTGCTAAGGTTAAGGGATATGGCAGCTTCTAATTGCCCAACTGCAGTGGAGGCATAACCACTTCTGAGAATTTCGGCAAAATAACCGGAAAAATTTATCGTAAGCGCTAAAAGTGCATGGCACCAAAACGGCCAAACATATCCGATTAGCGCTGGCAAACCAAACGCGAAGAAAAACAGCTGAACAATAAGAGGGGTATTGCGAATAAAATCAATATAGCAAGCTGCTAAAAACCCAAGAATTGGAACCTTCCAATAATTGAGTGCAGCAAGTATAAACGCTAATGAAAAGCCCATTGCACCTGCCCCAATTGTCAGAGCAGTTGAAACCCCGATGCCTTCTATTAGCAGTAGGAGGTATTCTTCCGACCGATATATTTCAAAAAAACGAAGCTCAAACATAAGGGAACAGTCCTAAGAGTGTCGATCGTGGGAGTTACTAGCGATAGTGGCATACCATGAAAACTTTGGTGGCTTAAGAGTTACCTATCTTTTTTAGTTTACTTAAAAATCACAAAAAGCGAGGTGAGGCCTGTCTTTTGGACAGGCCTATTTTTTATACGACTAAAGTGATGGTAATGGCGGCAAGTCTTGGCCGAGCCATTTATTAGAAATTTTATTTAAATCGCCGCCTAGTTTTTTATGAAGGATAAAAACATTTACCCATCGTAATAAATCCTCATTGCCTTTCTTGACGCCAATAAAACAGGGACTTTCCTTGATTATGAATTTTGTTTTTAAGTCAAACGAGGGGTCTGCCTCTGTAATTGATGCAGCAGCTGTGTTGCCTGCGACTAGTACTTGCACCTGTCTCGATTTTATCGCGCTAAGCGTTGCCGCGTTATCACCAAATCTGTTAATTTTCGCTCCTTTTGGGGCTTTGGCAGTTAGTTCTAAATCTTCGAGAGTNCCTCCTGTAACGCCNACAGTTAAGCCGTCCAGGTCTTNATATGAGCTNATTTTAATTTTAGATGAGGAAAACACACCCGAAAAAAATGGTGCATAAGCACTTGAGAAATTAATTGACTTGGCTCTTTTGGGGTTTGCTCCCATCGTCGAAATAACCAAGTCGACTTTATCAGTTTCTAAAAATGGAATGCGTTGNTTCGACACGACTGGCACNAGCTTTAATTTTACACCAAGGTCTTTGGCAATAAGTTTTGCCACGTCCACGTCATACCCCTCATGCTCGCCCTTTTTCCCTACTGAACCAAAGGGAGGGAAAGCTTCAGGCACAGCTATTGTTACTTCACCTTTTTTGAGTATCTCATTCAAGTCAGCAGCATTGGCTAGAAATGGTGCAACTAGGAGCCCNAAAAGNATCGGAAACAAATGTAAAAATCTTTTGAAATTCATAGCGGATCTCTTTCTGTATAATTTAATTTCGCTAACTGGGATCCAAGCGAAAAATAAAGATAGAATATGGCTCCACGTATTTATTGGTCGAGCTGGACTAAAGCGCTGGATCCCAAGACTAAACCCAAGCATTACAAGAAGTATGCCAGCTTNTAAGTNTTTGATTTTATTTGANAANATAGAAAAGTTTAAAGAATAAATAAAAAATATTGATTAAATAGTAATCAATTTTTACATAATGATTAAAAAATAGGCATATTGGCTGAGTTAGTTTAATCCCAATCCACCTTGAGATTTTAAAAACTCAGCAAGTTCCTTAACACCGGTCCCGTCCCGCATAGAACCAAAAATATAAGGCAAGTTCCCTCTATTTTCTTTTGTGTCCCTCCGCATTTGATCTAGATCAACTTCCACATACTTTGCAAGCTCGACTTTGTTTACAACTAACATGTCTGATTTCATTAGAGCTGGGCCCTTTTTTCGGGGTATGTCACCGCCCATACAAACATCAATGACGTATATTGTTAAATCTACCAGCTCAGGACTAAAAGTTGCTGCTAGATTATCACCCCCAGATTCAAGTAAGATCAACTCTAAATCTGGAAGCCGTTTTTTCAATGTCTCTATAGCTGCGAGATTAACTGATGCGTCNTCACGGATTGCAGTGTGTGGACAACCNCCCGTTTCAACACCGTAGATTCTATCAGATGTGAGAGCTTGGGCATTAACTAAATAGTTTGCATCCTCTCGTGTATATATGTCGTTAGTTATTACTGCCATTGAAATTTCTTGGGATAGTGTTCTGCAGAGGGCTTCGGTTAAACTGGTTTTACCAGCCCCGACGGGGCCGCCAATCCCGACTCTAAGCGGACCAAAACGTATTTGGTTTTTTGTCATGTTCTGAAAATCCTTTGTTCTGAATATTCGTGTTGCATTGAGAGTAAATCTGAAAAAAAAGCCGCGCCTCGAAGTTTATTGATGGAACTATTNGCCAGTTCCTCAGCGAGGCTTTTAATCTCTGGCATCAACCNTAAAAGACAGTCTTGGCCGGTTTCTTGACCAATTGGGATAATCCGGATCCCGACATGAATAAGGTTATTTACAAAAGATTGAAGAAAGCTCTGCAGGGTTAACCTCAAATCCATTTTAAACTCCCTTGCTGCTTTGCCTACGGCGACTGGATAGGTAAGATTGCTTTGAAGTTTTAACCCATAGACATTATTTATTGTTCTTACAAATGCGCTTCCCATTTCACTGGTTTCAAGATGNCGTTCGCGGCTTGCAGCTAAACTTAGNCAAAGACGGTTGACGTCAAATTCATNNTGGTAAGCGGCACTCANAAATATTCCGTCGTTCCAACCGGAGCCTTGCCTTATTAAATGATTTATCCATTCAACTAAGTGATGGGAATTTTTTATAAATCCANCGTTGATAGCGTTTTCTAATCCGTGCGAATAAGAAAATGCCCCAACAGGAAAGCTTGGGGAGAACCAGGCTTGTAGGATCATGATNCANTCAGATTGATTTCGCATATTTTAGATCAGTTAAATTTTTAAAAGCTAATGTTTTAGTCATGGTGGTGATTGTGGGTCCGCCCATGGCCGTATGCGCCTCCTTCGGGGGTGAACTTTGCAATTAATTTTTCGGTTTGNGCGCCNAGTTTTTCTAACATAACTTCGAGGACATGATCTTCTCTAATAAGTAGAAAATTTGTCCCAATCTGNCANGGGGTATGCCGATTGCCAATGTGCCATGNAATTCGGGGNAGGTTACTATGTGTAATTTTTAATAGCGGTTCGNGCTTTAAATTTATNCCAATTACACGACCGTCGTCCAAGAGGAAGCTNTCATTCTCTGAGAGCGAGTAGGCTTCTGGTAATTCAACAAGAAACTCTTCCCCTTTGTTACTGAGTAACTTTTTNCGCCTCAGAAAGCGCCCCTCGTAGTCCAAATCTATAAAGTCATCGATATGGTCTGCTTTNATATTTGTTTTGATTTCGTGAGCGATATTCATGTNTTATCTCCCAAGCCTTAAAATAAAAAGTATCTTTGTGCCATTGGGAGTTCTTTTGCGGGTTCGCAAGTCAGCAANTCCCCATCAGCATGCACTTCGTAGGTTTCAGGGTTGACTTCAATCTCCGGTTGATAATTGTTCATCAACATATCTGATTTTGAGATTGTTCTTGTGTTCTGAACTGGCAGCGTCGTTTTAATTAAGTCAATTTTTTCTGCTAGTTTATCATCCTGAGCTGACTGGCTTACAAAGCTGATAGCTGATTTTTCAACTGAACGACCGAAGGAAGCAAACATCGGTCTCGTNTAAACAGGTTGAGGTGTAGGAATTGACGCATTCGGATCACCCATTTGAGATACGGCAATGCTTCCTCCCAAAACCACAATTTCTGGCTTTACGCCAAAGAATGCTGGGCTCCACACGACGAGGTCGGCCCTTTTACCGACTTCAATAGTCCCGATGTGGGACGAAATACCATGGCATATGGCTGGATTTATAGTATATTTCGCTATGTAGCGTTTTACTCTGAAATTATCATTGTCACCTACTTCTTCAGAAAGGCGNCCGCGTTGCTGTTTCATCTTGTGCGCGGTCTGCCAGGTTCGTATTATTACCTCTCCTACTCTTCCCATGGCCTGACTATCCGAGGCAATAATTGAAAATGCGCCCATATCGTGGAGTATGTCTTCAGCTGCGATAGTTTCTCGCCTAATTCTACTTTCAGCAAAAGCAACGTCCTCAGGAATTGATTTGTCCAGATGATGGCAAACCATCAGCATGTCAAGATGTTCCTCTAGCGTATTCACAGTATAAGGGCGAGTTGGATTCGTTGACGAGGGGATAATATTATTTTCACCACAAACCTTAATTATATCGGGTGCGTGTCCACCACCCGCACCTTCTGTATGAAAGGCGTGAATAGTGCGACCGTTTATTGCGGCCAGTGTATTCTCAACAAAACCGCTCTCGTTGAGCGTATCTGTATGTATCATCACTTGAACATCTAACTCGTCAGCAACAGACAAACAGTTATCTATGGCACCGGGTGTAGTTCCCCAGTCTTCATGCAGTTTTAGTGCGCACGCACCGCCAGTGATTTGTTCTTCTAATGGGTGAGGTAGAGATGCGTTCCCTTTCCCGGAAAAAGCCAAGTTCATGGCAAAATGGTCGGCAGACTGGAGCATCCGTTCTATATGCCAAGGACCGGGTGTACAAGTGGTTGCGAGTGTTCCATGAGCTGGTCCGGTGCCGCCTCCAAGCATAGTTGTTATACCGGAATGCAGCGCGTCGTCGACTTGCTGTGGACAAATAAAATGTATATGACTATCAAAACCGCCAGCTGTGACAATGTTACCTTCCGCGGCAATAACCTCAGTNCCAGGCCCAATAATGACTTCCACNTTGCTTTGTGTATCTGGATTTCCTCCTTTCCCAATCGCACAAATTTTACCTCCTTTCAAACCAATATCTGCCTTGTAAATTCCTGTAACATCTACAATNAGAGCATTAGTGATTATTGTGTCTACAGCTCCTTCGNAACGAGATATCTGAGATTGTCCCATACCATCTCTAATGACCTTTCCGCCACCGAATTTCACCTCATCGCCGTAAACCGTTAGGTCTTTTTCAACCTCTATAAACAGTTCAGTGTCTGCCAATCTCACCTTATCACCAACAGTCGGGCCATACATGTCGGCATAATTTTTACGCGATATCGTAGTTGGCATCATATTTCACCCATAATTTTCTGTTGAAAGCCGAAAATCTTTTTTCCACCTAGAAACGGTACTAGCCTCACTTGACGCNTCTGNCCTGGTTCAAAACGAATGGCCGTTCCAGCGGCTATATCTAATCGCATTCCTTTTGTTTGTTCTCTCTCAAACAACAGNGCTTCATTAGCNTCAAAAAAGTGGTAGTGGCTTCCAACTTGGATAGGNCGGTCACCAGAATTTGAGACATTGNTTTCCAATTGTGGTCTGTCTTTATTCAGAANGATGTCACCATCTGCGGTAATTACTTCACCTGGNATCATATTANACCTGCCTCTTAGCGTATTGGATTATGAACGGTTACAAGTTTTGTACCATCNGGGAAGGTAGCTTCCACTTGGACGTCATGAATTATTTCTGGGATACCATCCATACAATCNGTTCGTTTAACGACGTGNGCACCCGTTTCCATTAACTCCGNAACAGGCCGCCCGTCGCGGGCTCCTTCCACAACAAAATCGCTNATTAAAGCTATTGCTTCGGGGTAATTAAGTTTGACACCTCGCTCCTTGCGGTTTTGAGCAACNATTGCTGCCATTGAAATAAGCAGTTTATCCCGTTCACGTGGACTAAGTTTCATAAGTTATCCTTTCCAAAATTAAGATTGCCAAACCCGTGGCAATGGTTGTTCGCGCAGCTCATTTAAAAGAAAATTTATTTCTCCTCTCAAGATTGATGGATCAGCATTGAGCATCCTGATTACAAGTTTATTTTCCCAAAAAGAGATTCCAACAGTAGATTTAAGACAGTTCACAAAAGGACTTATTTTATTTTTTTTATGTTCTATATTGGTGCCCGCAAGTATAATTGTAGATAAGCTGGTCGCCCCGTTTCCTCCAGCTACTTGTTTTAGCAGTTTACAGATGCTNCCATCTAATNGAACAACTTCAGCGTGAAATAAAACCCCGTCCTTATAAAAACGCCAATTATCCTGAAAATANCCTCGTTCGACTATCTCTCCCATCGCNTGGCGCCCAAAAACGATTGTTTCAAGAAAAATGACTTCACTACCAGTTGCCATATCTAATCTTATATCTCTATCAATTGAAGCTCCATCGAAAACGATTGTCTCCTGTGGAAGCCAATGAAGGCTAGAAACTTCATCAATTGTTAGATGAATATCAACTTTGGCTGCAGTGCCAATACTGTTGTAGAGCCTCTCTGCAGTTTGAGTAGTTGCTACAATTTTTGAAGATGCAATGTTTAACTTTATCTCAAATTTATCCCCACCGGTAATCCCGCCTGCTGTATTGATTAATACAGCCTCTTTCAATGNTGTGTAGGTCTTGGGCAGCAGAATTTTACTTGAACCAGACTGATACATTCTAGCTATCTGTTGCTTTTTAAATGCTAGGTCTATCGAGCCTCGAGCACGCTGTAAGACTTTGGTTGTTTGCAANNTACTCATCATTCCTGGCGAGCGTNATTTCTTATTGTGACANCTNAGTTCTATTTTTACTACGCTACCTCTATTGCACTATGAAGNCGAATAGAAAANCAAATCAATTCNGANNTCCATTCATTTTCAACTAATAAGTACGGAAAGTCGNTACGATTGATGCTGTTAATAAGGGNGCATAGCGATGCAAATATCGAAGCGTATCNAGCCTTCTTACATTTCCTGGGACATAATTAGCTAACTTTCAATTTGCAAAGGACTAATGAGCGCTATTTATTTTCTTTTAGAAGGAACTTTAATAAAGTATTTTTTTTAATTTCATTTTGAATTATCTGAGAATTTTCTTTTAGACGAGCGTTTATGAACAACGCGTCTTTTATGATAAATTCGCTAGATATTCGCAACAAATAAGGGAGTTATGGTTGTGAGAGTTTTCATTGCTTGCCTGGGTACAGAAACAA
>NZVJ01000027.1 GCA_002701455.1 Rhodospirillaceae bacterium | reverse complement strand
AACGTTGAATCAATTCCTATACGAATATCTTTAATTTCTCTCGAGCATATTTTCTCGTAATCCGAAACAGGTTCTTTGCTTGCGGTTGGATCTTTTTCATCATCTCCAGCTATCGTGTAGAATAGCCTAGCGCAATCCAATGCCGTCCGGGCTAAAGGGCCAAAGCAATCTAAAGAAAAAGATAATGGCATTCCCCCTCTTCTGCTTACTCTGCCTTGTGTACCCTTTATTCCAACCAAACCACAAAGCGCTGAAGGAATACGCACTGAACCGCCCGTATCTGAACCTAGCGCGCCATAAACAAGCCTAGCAGCAACCGCGGCACCCGACCCGGATGATGAACCGCCAGGGGCACATTGGATATTCCAAGGATTCTTACAGTCACCAAAATGCTGGTTCTGGCCGACTGGTCCACTTGCAAACTCCGACATATTTAACCCGCCCACATGTATTGCGCCGGCAGCGTCTAATTTATCTAGTACTGTTGCCGTGTAAGAGGGCTTAAATGTTTTTTGAATTTTAGAACCACCAGTGGAAACAAACCCATCTCGATAAAACATATCCTTATGTGCTAATGGCACGCCGTGCAAGCTTCCGATTTCATCTCCAGATGCTATAGCCTTATCCGCACGTCTTGCGGCCTCTATCGCTTCTTCAGCATAAATAGAAATAAAACAATTTAGTTTTGATTGCAGTTTCTCTATTTTTTCCAGGCAGTTTCTTGTTACTTCCTCAGAAGAAAATTCCTTTCTACGGATACCAGCCGCAACTTCCGTCAAACTATATTCCAAAATTGAATCACTCATCGGCTTTCTTATCCCCGGTGGCTTTCACTTCATTCATTATTCTTAGAAAATCGGCGGGCTCGTCATCAAAATTGAGCCCGTTTGATGCCCGTTCGGCAAGGAGATTAATAGGCTCTAACATTTTGGAAAGCCCATCAGCGTCGGAATCGTCTACTGAGCGGTTATGTAGACGAGAGAATAAAAGTTTGATGAAATCACTATCATATATTTTATTTTTTTCTATTGTCATTCTTGGCTCGCAAAAATTACGGGAGATAAGTGCCTCCATTTACATGATAAACTTGTCCGGTAACCATAGACGCTTTATTTGAGCATAAAAAAACNGCCATGTCGGCAATTTCTTCGGGTTTAGTCATTCTACCAAGTGGGTTTGTTTCGGCTTTTGCTTTTAATTCCTCTTCAGAATGCCCGTACCTAGGTTGCGCTGTATCGGTTAANCCGGGTGCGACTGCATTNACTCGTATTTTATATGGAGCTAACTCTAATGCCGCGGCCCGNGTTAAACCTACAATACCCGATTTACTTGCGCAATAATGGGTCCCGTTGGGCGAATTACCGCTTATAGCTTGGGACGCTAAGTTAATTATAACTCCGGGTATATTATGGCGGCACATCGATCTAGCAGCAGCCTGCATGCAAAAAAACGTGCCCTTCAAATTTATATCTAAGACAAAATCCCAATCACCTTCCTCCATATCTAATAGGGGAACGCGAGGAAACATACCGGCATTATTAATAAGAAAATCGATCTTCCCAAATTTTTCTTCTGCCTGGTTTACGATATTTCTTGCCTCTTCAACTATTGATACATCCCCTTTAACTAATTCGACTTTAACGCCCAAGGCTTCAGCTTCTTTCGCAATCGCNAGAGCTTTTTGTTNGTCATCGTGCCAGTTAATTGCAACGTCAGCNCCCTCTTTGGCAAAGTTAAGGACCATAGAGCGACCGATACCCTGCTGGGCTCCCGTAACTAAAACAGAGTTACCTTTGTATTCAGACATCACGGTTTTTCCTTCCTTTTAATAACCAGAGCTATAGTCAACCCTGCCTAACACTTTCTATTAAGTTGGTCGGCTTTAACAGATTGCGCATTACGCTCTCTTACGTTGCCATACCCTCCGCCTCCAGCAGTTTCAACAACTACTCGGTCGCCAGGCTCTAGTTTTTGTATTGTCTTAGAGTTTATTACTTCAGTCGAGCCATCAGCACGATAAATCACCGATCGAGCAAGAGCGCCTGCACCTCCCGCCGATATACCTTGTGCAGCGTAAGTATGTCGTTCTCCTCTGTGAGTGAAAATTACATCCCCATTCAAAATCTCATATTCCCGTATAATTCCAAGCCCCCCTCTAAACTTCCCAGGGCCTCCTGACCCCTTTCTAAGTTCAGTCTTGTTGATACGGATTGGCACATCTAGTTCCAGCGCTTCGATTGGGAGGTTCATACAATTGGTACCATCGGTTTCGATTACATCAACACCATCCATTCCTTCGCTGGCGCCACTTCCAGATGCAATTAGTTCACCAACCACATACCGAGAACCGTTCGTCCTTTCCCCTCCGAAAGCAAGCAGCAGGAGTTCGCCTGCAGCGTCCGCTACTGCCCGGGATGGGTTAGCTTTTCCAAGAGCGCTGGTTATGCAGCCCGCGACACGTTTCATTGTAGAAGTTCTCGCGTTTACAGCAGCCGGTTCTTGAGGATTAACGATGCTTCTTGCAGGGAGGTTTAGACTTATGGGCCGAAAGCAGCCCCCGTTTATGGGAATATCAGAATTTATCATCGCATGCACTGCGAAATATGCCGCTGCATAAGCTCCTGATGGCATCAAATTGAATGGGCCCTTCACTTGCTTATTTGTTCCCGTAAAATCTAAGTGAATTTCTTCGGTGTCAATTTTGACATTCACTTTTATTTTGATCGCTGCATCTAAATCAACCCCATCATTATCTAAGTAATCGGAGTGGGAAAATATACCATTAGGCAGCTCTTTTATAGCATTTCGAGTCATTAATTCTGATCTATCGAGCAGCTCTGCAAAAATATATTTTATATTCTCTGCCCCATATTTTTCTGAAAGTGATATAAGCCGTCTTCTCCCAATATGGCACGCTGCCACCTGCGCATTCAGATCCCCCTCAAAACTATCCGGCAAACGAACGTTTAATCGTAATATTTTAACAAGAGTGCTGTTAACCTCACCCCGGCTATAATATTTAAGAGGCGGAATTCTGATGCCCTCCTGGAAAATTTCTGTAGCGTTTGTTGGAACGGAGCCAGGCGTCATTCCGCCTACATCTTGGTGATGGGTCATGGCAGCACTAAACGCTATTGGCATCTCATTTTCAAAAACCGGCATTATAAGAGCAATATCTGGTAAGTGCGTTCCGCCCAAATATGGATCATTCATAATAAAAATATCACCATCAGCCATTGTATCTAATGGGAATTCCTCTAAAACTTTTTTAACCATGGGTATTAACGTTGCCAAATGAAACGGAAGTGCAATAGCCTGGGCTAATGTTTCACCGTCCAAGGTAAACAGGCTCGCGGACGCGTCTAATCCTTCCTTAACTATCGGAGAAAAGGAACTTTTAAAAAGAGTGGACTGCATTTCATTAGCAATCCCCTCAAGCTTGTTCCTGACTACTTCTACTAGAATGGGATCCGAGGAAATCTGTGCGGAGTTTATCAACAATCAACCTCCAATTTATTTAACAACAATAAACCGGTTTCCAACACGGTACCTTCCCAGCCTCGCGGAACCCAAGTAGTCGTATCTCCCTGTTCTATAATAACTGGTCCTTCAATCGATGAACCAATTTGAATAAAAGACCGATCCAAAACTGAAACCATTAAACGTTGATCCTCTGCATCAACAAAAACCTCTCTATTGGCTTTGAGACAATCCCCTCGATTAATAGCAAGCTTAGATACTGGAGAAACAGCCGGCAGCTGATGTACGGATCTTAGATTTACGATACGGACTGCCCCTTCAACCGAATGACCGTAGACACGGTCATGTAGCTCGAGAAAGTCATAATATATTTTTTGAAGAGGCTTTTGTGCGAGCAACTTCAGCTCAACCTCCAAATGATAACCCTGACCAATATAGCATATATCAGCGTAATATGTGATCACGACTTTTCCTAAATCAGCATTTTCGCTAATCATTAATTGTCTTGCCTCGGTGTCTAATTTATCAAGCGTTTTAGAAACCTGTTCAACAGTAACACTCTCTAGTTCCTTATTGAAAGAAACGGATACTTCGTGCTCAACAGGTGCATTTAACAATCCAGAAGCAGAGAGAACACCGGGGTTCCTCGGCACGAGTACTTTTGTAATTTGCAGTTCCTCTGCCAAAGCGCACGCATGAAGCGGACCTGCACCGCCTAATGCCATCAATGAAAAATCTCTTGGGTCAAATCCCTGCTTTACAGAGACTGAACGGATACCTTCTGACATTTGGGACACCAGAACTCTATGAATTCCCGAAGCCGCCTTATCTACAGTGAGTTGCATTGGCTTTGCTATGTCATGTTCCAATGCGAGATAAGCTTTCTGGCCATCTAGCCGTAGCCTTCCATTAGCAAAATAATTGGGGTCGAGCAGTCCCATAACTAGCGATGCATCGGTTACAGTTGGTTTGTTTCCTCCTCTATTGTAGCAGGCCGGTCCAGGGTCAGATCCTGCCGAATGCGGTCCAACTCGCAAACCGCCTGCGCTGTCTATCCACGCAACACTGCCTCCGCCAGATCCAATTGCATTCACATCAACCATAGGAATACGGACCGAAAAGGTATCGATCACACCTTCCTGACGAAGAAGAGGTTTCGAATTATTAATTAACGCTATGTCACAGCTGGTGCCGCCAATGTCGACAGTGATAAGGTTCTCAAATCCGCTTTCCTTTCCTTCCTCTAGACCGCCAATAACGCCCCCTGCAGGTCCTGATAGGAATAATCTAACAGGCCTAGCTCTAGCGGTTTTACCTCCAGCCAGACCACCCCGAGATTGCATCACTTGCAAAGGGGCACTTATGCCCTCCTTCTCTAGCGCTTCAGACAAGTTAGAAAGATATGTGTCTACAGTCGGTTTGATATACGCATCAAAAGCCGTGACCACAGTTCGTTCATATTCTCTGAAAACCGGGTCCACCTCACTCGAAATTGAAATCGTCAAGCTAGGCCATTTTTTTGATATTATTTCTCGAGCTCGCAACTCGTGTTCTGGGTTTATGAAAGAAAAAAGGAAGGCTATAGCTACCGCCTCGACGCCCTGGATCAACAATTCTTCTACCGCTTTTTTAAGGCTATCTTCATCTAAAGGTTTTACTATACTTCCATCAGGACCAATTCTTTCAACCACGCCAAGTCTTCTCGCACCCGGAGCTAAAAAGATGGGCGTTTCAGGTTTTAGACGAACACTATACATTTGGGTCCGCATCTGCCGACCTATCTCAAGAACATCTCGAAAGCCTTCCGTAGTCAGCAAACCAAGGCTCGCACCTTTCCGTTCAAGGACCGCATTGGTTGCAACTGTGGTGCCGTGTGCAAAAACCGATATCTCGGCCGGCGATATATTTGTTTGGTTTATAAGCTCTTTAATACCGGCAATCACACCTTCGCTTGGATCATTGGTTGTACTGGGAAGTTTAAAAGTCAATCTTTCGCCATCTATTGAAACACAGGAAAAATCAGTAAAAGTACCTCCAACATCTACACCAACCTGCATTTATTTAATCCATTTTTTGTTTAAGTGTTTCCTGCAACTGAGGGAATTCAGTCAAAAGACTCTCAAAATAAGTTGAGATCTTTTGGCCGTTATCAAACGTCTCTTGATCACCTACCATCTCAAAAATCCTATGTTTTATGAAGAAGCGCCAATGGATGGGAATTTTTGCCAGAATTTTTGTTAAAGTATCATAGTTTTCTCTATTCCATATTTTTTCGTATTCAACTCTTCCAGCTCCATAATCAAAAAAATTATTATCGGAAACATGGGTCATTAATTTCGAACGTTGCTTTGACGTTGCTTCCAAGTCACAATTTCCTTTAAATATAACAACCCCGTAATCGTCTAACGCCGACTTTTCGGAGACAAACCCTCTTTTAACATCCTGACAAACAGCCTCTATCGCTCGTTCTTGTGGATTCCCCCAACCGCCGGCCCCACCAGATGCAACATGTATAACATCACCCGGACCAATCTTAATAAAGTCTAAATTCCCCAAATTTCTTTCCTCATTTGTATTGGGATTTAGCAAAAAATAAGAGGGTGCCCCTGCCCTACCATTTTGAACCCCCCACGATGTAAAGCGAGTGCGATCCATATTTCTTGCTGTTACACGTGTATTGGGCGCGAGAGCTTCAAACCACATCTCAATAGCTGTACCACCCCTAAACTTCCCGGCTCCCCCTGAGTCTGCAGCCAGGCCGTAACGTCTAATTTTAATTGGNACCTCTATTTCATTAATTTCAACCGGCGTATTTTTCANAAATGAAGAATTTGCTCCAGATCCCTCCGTTCCGTCACCCAATGGGCTNCCACCGGCCCCNCCAGTGATCGGCCCTACTGCAGCTACCACCCTTCGTCCGNTTCTATTGTCAATAGTATTTACATTCATTATTGGTCCGCCACTTGCNGGACTCGCCGGTAATTTCTCCGGGGCTGCCTGGACAAAAGCGCCAAAGATCAACCCCATTAGCCTCTGCACTGATAACGTTCTAAGCCCCACCGCTGCCGGGAATGCTGGATTAATCACCGACCCCTCTGGCAAGACGGAACTTATAGCCCTGCAAATGCCCGCGTTNAAAAAAAGTTTCGGATCCAGCGAGTATAAAATATATATCACGCCAACCATCAGCAGAGCGTGACGTTCCTGTCCGCCAGTTGGGATGTTAATCGATGATTCAATCTGTGGGTCACTGCCAGTGAAATCTAAAGTGATTCTGTCACCAGAAATTACNAGCGTTAAAGCTAGTCGACATGGGTAGCCATCTTCTGAGTCTTCATCCATGTAGTCAGCAAAAAAATAATTTCCATCTGGAAGACTTGAAATGATTGAGCGTGCTTGAGCTTCAGCATAACTAAGTAAATCTTGAATGCCGGCTTTGAAAACATCGACACCAAATTTATCAATAATCTCGTGAACGCGGCGTTCTCCTGTATTCATAGCCGCAATCTGTGCTTTTAGATCACCCCAATTCTGCTCCGGCATCCGAACATTAGTAAGCATGATATCCANCACTTCTTTATTGAACTCTCCACGACGCACGATTTTAGTGGGTGGAATTCGAATTCCTTCTTGATGAATTTCTGAAAGCGTTCGCGAAATACTTGCAGGTACTGCACCGCCAACATCCGTATTGTGAATATGACCAACTACAAAGCAAACTAATTCTCCACCAGAAAAAACAGGCTTCCAGCAGTGCATATCAGGCGAATGTGTTGAAACGTGACCACTATAAGGATCGTTTGTTATACAAATATCGCCTTCCTCATACTCGTCTATCATCTCTATGACGGTCTTATAATTGAGGCCAACGAACCACGTTACGCCTAATTCTACCGGNGAAGCGAANGTTTCCCCNTGNGGTGTNGTAATCCCACANGTAAAATCTTCTGTNTCTTTAACAAAGGTTGAATGCGCCGTTCTATAAAGCGTNTAAGCCATACTCTCGGCGGCTGCCCTACTATGNTTTTTCAAAATTTCTAAAGTTATTTTATCAACTTTCATTAATTATCTTTCCTTTGGATCAAGAGATTACCAAAATCGTCAACAACAGCATCGTAGCCCAGCAATATGCAGGTGGTACAATCTTGTTGGAGTATCACAGCAGGTCCATCAATCGTATGTCCTGGCCCCAGATCACTCCTAAGAAAAACACCGGCTTCAGCGTGTGAACCGTTCCCGTAAACTTGAATAAATTCGCGTGCCTTCGTATTTTTTTCTGGTTTTTTAAGAGGAGGGAAATTTGGTTTTGGGGGTTTNCCAGAAATTACCATTCTAAGATTTATTAATTGGACTTCCGCTTTTNTATCNGCATGCTCATAGATTTTTTCGTGTAATTCGTGAAAAGCTTTTGCCATAAGATCAATGGAACCCGCNTCAATCCACGANGCCTCCAATTGTGTGTCTATCTCATAGGATTGCCCACGATATCTCATATCNGCGGAAGGCACCATTAGAACCTCACCCTCAAAACCTTGATCCTCTCTAATCCAAGACATTGCCTCTCGTGCCAGAGCACCAAATCCATCTTTAATTTCATCAACACTTGCGCTATTTAGATCGAGATAAACAGTACGAATAAAATCATTCTTTATATCTGCTATTAGACCACCAAATGCGCTCAATACACCCGGAACAGTTGGTACNATAATATTTCTCATATTAAATTCATCGGCTACCCAACCCGCCAACATGGGACCAGCCCCTCCAAAAGCAATCAACGACATTTCTCTGGGATCTAACCCTTGTCTGGATAGGAGTTTACTTATTTCCAGATACATACCGGACACCGCTATCTTAACGATCGCTTCTGCAACCTCCTNTNGNGTCAGCGATANGTGGCCGGCAAGATTAGAGATTGCCTGATGNGCGAGACTAGAATCTATTTGCACAGCGTTATAACCAAGTTCGGATTTCCCAAGATATCCTAAAACGACTAAAGCGTCTGTTATTGTTGGTTTTTCCCCACCCTTTCCATAGCACGCAGGCCCAGGCGTAGATCCAGCACTCTCTGGACCAACCTTAAGAATACCTTGCTCGTCCATCCACGCGATAGAACCACCGCCTTCGCCAATAGACGAAACTGACACGCTTGGAATATAAATTGGAAACTCTCCAATTANCTCACCAATTCCAAATTGAGGTTCCCCCGAGTTAATAATAGAAACATCGGCACTTGTGCCGCCTATATCAAGACTCATAGCCATNGGCACTTTGGTTTGCATTGCAATACTTGAAGCCCCCATCACCCCAGAAGCGGTNCCCGAAAGCAGCATCTGAGCACAGTCTGTTTTACCTCTCTCAGCTGTCATCACACCGCCGTTTGATTTAGTAATCATAGGCTCGACGCCAGCTCCCGACTCCTTCAGCACTTCCTGGAGGGAGGAGAGATAATAAGCAACCTGNGGCTGAACATAGCCAGCTACAACAGCAGTAATTGTTCTTTCATACTCTCTTACTACTGGCCAAATATCACTAGATAGAATTACTTTTATTTCAGGTGCTTCTTTTCGTATTATTTCGGCTACAAATCGCTCATGCTCGGGGTTTCGGTATGCGTGCATCAGTGCTACAACTATTGCATCGCCACCCACTTCTTTAACGCGCTCAAGAGCGGACTTTACATTTTCTATATCAAGTGGCGTATCAATGCTTCCATCTGAGAGCACTCTCTCTTTAATTCCAAAAACTTTATCACGTGTAACAAGGGGTTCCGGGCGGGCGCTAAATAAGTCATAAGGATCTGGCATTCTTAATCTGGCGACCTCTAGAACATCTTCAAAATTTTCGGTTGTAAACAGACAGAGATTGACCCCCTTTCTCTGTATAACAGTATTTACACCCACAGTCGTACCATGCGTAAAATAAGAAATAGAAGGCGGTTCAATGCCGTAAGTTTCTGCTATTTTCGCAAGGCCAGCCTTTATCTCTGCACCGGGTTTATCTGGTCGTGATAATACTTTCAATGTACTCAAAGCACCCGTACTTTCGTCAAAGACACAAAAATCTGTAAATGTGCCGCCTATATCTACACCAACTCGGAAACCCATTACTTATTTTTCCCAATCCAAATTTTGATTCGTTAAGACAACAAATTGATTACATTAATCTAAACCAAGTTGGTCTTTGCAATATTGTGCTATTTCCGAATGTGTAGCGAACCAAACATCGGGAAATGATTTTATATACTCAATCAACTCTTCTAAAATAACAATGCGCGAGCGATGCCCGCTGATGTGAGGATGAAGCGTCAACAAAAATAGCCCGCCTTCCTTGAAGGCGCCATCAAACTCCGATTTAAATATCTCAAGAACTGAATTTGGGCTGGTGTATGGCCGCAGGCTCGTTGTCCTGTCCATCATCAAATAAGGCGCATCATCTCGTATCCACTCTACCGGTAATTCAATTATGCCCGTTGGTTCACCATCCTCTAATAATTCATACGGTTCGTCATCTGCCATCAAAGACGAATCGTAAAGTAAGGCCATTTCCCTGCATATAGAAAGAGTGTTTTCCGAGAAATCCCAACTCGGTGTTCTCATGCCAACCGGTCTAAATCCTGATATTTCTTCTAGAACATCAGCGGCCCGAAGCATTAATTCTCGTTCGTCTTGTTCCGGCAATGAACTGTTTAACTCATGTATCCAACCGTGGATGCCGATCTCGTGTCCCTCAGACACTAATTGGCGTTGCTCATTTGGATGTAATTTAGCGACAACTGCGGGCACAAAAAATGAGGCCGGTATATTGTTGTCACGCAATACACGCCTGATGCGAGGTATTGCAGAGCGTGAACCATATTCACCTTGTGACAGCTTTCCTGGTGATCCATCGCCCCACCGAAGGGTCGTCGTTTCATGATCTGAGTCAAACGACAAAGCCACAGCAACTCGAGAATTATTTTTCCATCTTTTCGGTTTTAGCGATTGTCCAGCTCGGACTTTATTAACGAGGCTTCTCCAGGTCGCCTCTTCCCACTTCCATGGCTCGATATCTTTGTTTTGCTCAGTTTTTGGTTTCGAAGACATATACTTCCAATTCTTAAAATGGCTTTACGATGTTGTTTTCTTGGCTCGAAGCTAACTTTCAAACAACTTTATTTATTTTATTCGATTAATTTTTCTCAATATATTTTAATCACTTCGTTGATAGATTTTGCAACGCTTAAGAGTTAATATTTACGCATATCGAGAACTCAATAAATCACCAATCAATGCTATTAACCATTTTGCAGTACAAACTCTTACTAACTATAGATACATCGACCGGGAGAATGAAATGCCAAAACTTAGACATATTGCTCTAGCAACTGATGATCCCAATAAGACCGCAGCTTTCTATGTAGAAGCCTTCGATTTTAAAGAAGTGGGTCGGGTTGGTAACCCAGACGATCCAGATAACGGGTTAGCTTGGGGTATTTACTTAAGTGATGGAACCCTGAACCTTGCCGTATTAAAATTTAAAAATGTAGACCAATTAGGTAAAGGCCTTGATTATACAGGCATTCATCATTTTGGAGTTCTAGTAGAAGATTTGGAAGCGACCTTGCAGAAACTTGATGACATGGGTGCACCGTGCATCTTAAAACAAGACCCAAATTCAACTGAACAATTTTATGAAACTAAATTTAAAGGGCCAGATGGCGTTGTTTTTGACGTCTCTGAACATGCATGGATAGGTGCAGCTACAGCCGAGGAGAAAGAAATTGATTTGGATGAATTGCTTGCAGCCGAATAGCTGAGTATTTTTATTCAGACAGCACAAAATTGGAATTTTTTATGACGGAAACAAATACAAAATTAACCGTACCTGACCTAATCAAAAAAAAACAAAATCGCGAACGCGTGGTGATGGTAGCTGCCGCCGATTTTTTGATGGCTCAATGGGCAGAGCGCTCTGGTATAGATTTTATCGGAATCGGTGACTCCCTGGGGATGACGTTGTACGGCCACTCTACGACTCTCCCCATGACCGTGGACACCATGATAGAACATACAAAGGCCGTACGAAGAGGTGCCCCTAATACCTTAACAATAACTGCCATGCCCTTTGGTTCCTATGCTACGCCGGATATTGCTGTTCAGAACGCATTAAGAATGATGAAAGAAGGTGGCGCCGAAGTAGTGAAAATGCAGGGCGGGCGTGAAAAATTTGAAGTAATTAAGGCAATTGCTGACGCTGGTGTTCCAGTAATGAGCCATGTGGGAATGTGTCCTCACTTTGTAAACTCTTACGGCGGCTTTAAACTTCAAGGGCGTACGGCGGAGGAAGCACTAAAGATAGTCGATAATGCTAAGGCTATAGAAGAAGCTGGAGCCATTGGGATGGAAGTTGAAGCAGTTCCACCTGAAGTTGGAGAAGCCGTTGAGCAGGCAGTAAACATATTCACTTTCTCGATTGGAGCTGGCGGAGCAAGCTGCGGTCAACTTTTAAATGGTGCCGATCTAATTGGTTCTTTTGACAGCTTTAAGCCAAAATTCGCTAAAAGGTACGGCAATGTCGGCGAAGTGGCTATGAGAGCTATGTCCGACTATGCTGAAGAAGTGAGATCAGGAACCTTTCCGGACGCAGATCACGTCTACAAAATGAAACCCGAAGAGGCTGAACTATTAAAAAAAGCCCTTCAAAACGTCTGATTTTTTTTAAACTAAGGCTAAACAAACGATGAAAATAAAAACAGGCCCCGCCAATTGGCATACTAGCGATCTAACAACAGACACGGGCTGGATATATGAGATTACTGATATACAAAAACAGCACCTAAGCGAAACAATTAAGAAAAATTATGATCCGGGCCGTCCACTTTTTGATTATTCTGCGATCGAATTTGATTTAAGTGCGGTGTGGCCAACTCTGGAGAAGGCATTTTGGGAGGCCCATCATGGAAGGGGACTGGCTTTGGTAAGAGGATTGCCTCGAGAAACGCTATCCGAAGACCAGTTTCTGCTTATGAACTGGATTATTGGCTTAAATGCAGGTGTAGCCAGGCCTCAAGGCCTCGCAAGTCAGTATATTGCAGCGGTTAGAGATGTAGGAACCAACTATCGTGCATCTAACGGTAGAGGATATTCTTCAAATGCAAAGCTAGATTTTCATGTAGACGGCGCGGATATCACGACACTCATTTGCTTTAATAAAGCAAAATCTGGTGGTCAAAGTATGATATCCAGTGGCGTAACAGCTAACAACTTTTTTCTTAAAGAAAACCCAGATCTGGCCGATACTGCGGAGCAACATTTTTATTTTAGCAGGCAGAACGAACAAGCCGACGATGAAGCCGCCTTTTATGGGCAACCCTTATTCGAACATGAGGGCGGCAATCTTTTCTGTAAATGGAACCGTAACCGAGTTCAGTCTGCTCAAAAGCTAGAGCATGTCCCCAAGCTTACCGAATTGCAGAAAAAGACAATGGATGTCTTGGACGAAATAATCATGCGACCAGAACTTATGTATACGATGTATCTCGAGCCTGGAGATATGCAAATTTTAAATAATTATACCATGTTTCATTCGCGTACTCATTATGAAGACTTTGACGCTCCAGAGGAAAAACGTTGTCTATTCAGACTTTGGTTAGCCCCTCCAGATTCTATAAAAATGCCGGAAAGCTGGAAGGCGTTTTATCGCTCTATAGAACCGGGGACCGTAAGAGGAGGCATTAGGGGACAAGCTTATGAGAAATTTCACGCCGATTTTGAAAAGCGACAAGCTGACTTTTTAGGAATGAAAATTGACAATAGACCCCATGTGGAACCATGAGAAGAGAGCAGCGATGCGCCTAAAAGGGAAAATAGCATTAGTTACGGGGGGAAATAAAGGTATCGGGGCGGCTGTCGTGAGACGTTTTGCCAGCGAAGGTGCAAAGGTATGGTCAGGAGATATTTCGCCAGACCTTCGACGTGAGTTTTCGGACGATCTATCCGGTCACGGAAAGAATATATCTTTCGAAGCCTTGGATGTAACAAGTCAAAATTCATGGGAAAGGCTTGTAAACAAAATAGTAAATGAAACAGGTAAGATTGATATTCTTGTAAATAATGCAGGTATTTACCAACGGAAATCAATTGAAGAAACGACCGAAGAAGAATGGGATAAAATGCTTACGGTAAATACGAAGGGTCCTTTTCTTGGAATAAAGGTTGCACTGGAAGCACTAAGGGCAAGCGGGAACGCCTCGATAGTAAACCTATCCTCTACGGCCGGGCTTCGTGGATCTTTTGCTATCCATTACGGCGCATCCAAAGGCGCATTGCGTCTCATGACGAAATCTATAGCCAACCAATTTGCAAAAGATGGAATTCGATGCAATTCCGTTCACCCGGGGCCAATCGATACGGAAATGGGACATGCTGCAGTTCCACATGATCAGTTAGAGGAGCGGTTGTATCAAAGAATACCAATGGGTCGTTTTGGCACAGCAGAAGAAGTAGCAAACGTCATTTTATTCCTCGCATCAGAGGAATCTTCATTCGTTACTGGATCAGAAGTGGTGGTAGACGGCGGGGCAACCTCTAAATAGGAAAACCGCGACTATACCAAGAGTATCCTAGGCTAGATAGTGATATATGGAAGATTTGCATCAACCAGAAGCTTAGTTTAATTCTGTTAAATAGCTTCAAAGAGTTGTCAGGCAATCATCGTCCAAAGCTGTCAACGGAGTGAAATCCTGCAAGGCAAGGAAATCTGGCCTAGTCGGTTTTCTTATAAAATTTTCCACTCGATTAAGACTAGAGAAAACCATAGCCCTCCCCCAGGGGGACATATTCGGCGCCGACCCATGTATCGTGCATCCATGAAAAAAGATCGTGGAACCAGCGGCACCCTTGGGTGCAACAATCCCATTTTCTTTTATTAACTGATTAATTGTTTCGTTTTTATATGGACTTCCCACTGCATCGGCTGACAAGCGACCATATTGAGGCACACGCTCGAATGTCTGATCGGAGTCCAGCCTACCGTCTCTGTGAGATCCAGGTATAAACATCATTGGCCCATTAAATTCATTTACGTCATCAAGAAAGACGGTAGCATTCAATACTGTGGGCTCTGGCATGCCGTCATCTTCATACCAGGTGCGATAATCCTGATGCCAATGCCATATTTCTCCATCGTGAGCTTCTTTAGCGTTAATCTTAAATTGATGAAGATATACCTTCCCCCCCAATAGCTTTCGGGCAGGTTCCACTAACCTGGGATGGAGACTTAAGCGGCGAAAAAGCTCATCTGATAGATGGGGCGCTATAGCTGAACGAACTGAGTCGCTACTGCGCTCTCTTAAAACCTTCTCACTGCGCTCATTCATAATATCTGGCAATCTATTATTAAGCTTAGATATTTCATCCCTTGAAAAAAGATTTTCTACGAAAAGCAGGCCATTTTCATTAAACTCATCTATCTGTTCTATGCTTAATTCCAATTCAATCCCCCTTATTTGTATAGCCTTTTAAAAATCGTTTAAATCATGGCTTCGCACTCTTTCCGAAGTTTAAAAGCCAAGAGTTTTTCATCGATTTTTACATCGTCATACGTAAGGATAGTATCAGTGGCAACATCTTTTATCATTCGCGCTTCACCCGTTAAGCCTAATGGCAATGCTTTCATTGGCACTGAAATTTTACTTGGTCTCAATTGACCTGCCACGCAGTAGCCTCCCTCACCATCCAATACTTCGCCAACTTTTAGATCCTTCTTTGCAACAGCAACTACGTCAGCCCTAAACTCACGGCTGACACCAGTGGACTCGCCCCTCAGACCCACATTACAAACAGAAATTCCAAGTTCAAGCCCAATTAAATGATACATATTGAACTTACAAAAATAGAGCCCGCTATCATCAGTGTGAACAAAATACTCTTCAAAACAATTTTTTTGGTAATCAGTAACCGCTTTTACCGCCACCCAAACGCCTGTTCGGATATTATGATACAATTCCTTCCCATCTGGACCGATACTGTTAATAACCTCCACCTGACCCTCGCGTTCCAAAACACCTCCCGCATCGCGACCTCTCATCAAATTTGGGATGTCATCTACGGATCCTGAAGGATAAGTTAGCCCCCCAGTAGGTGCGTCTAATCCAGTCGCATTGCATATTGCCGCACATTCAATTGCGGGCTTTGTACCATCATGAAAACTGTTATACATTTTTGGATTTTGCCTGCCCCGTTTAGCCTGTTCAGCTGTCGTGCCCCAACTTTCATAGACAGTATCTGGCGTTGAAAATCGATACTCTGGTTTCCACTTGTGGCCCCGTCCTGCTGAAACTACATGCCAGCCGGAGGAGCGAGCCCAATCTACCAACTCATATGTCATCGCTGGCTGGTCACCATAAGCTTGGGAATATATTACGCCAGCGTCCTCTGCCCGGGAAACCAGTGCGGCACCGCAAATTGCGTCGGCCTCGACAGTANCTGAAATAACATGTTTTCTAGCAGCAAATGCTAACAACGCATGTTCAACCGCTACAATTGGATTACCAGTACATTCTATAATTATTTCAATAGCCGGATGATTTATTAAATCTTCAACATTATCACTGATGTGAGTGGCTTGCGTCTGAAGCGCCGTATCCAGTGTAGGAGCCATTAATCGCTCTTTTGGCCAGCCCGTTAAAATAAAATTCGAACGAGCTTGCTCTACATCAAGATCAACCACNCCCAATACATGCACACCTGGAATACGCTGGGCCTGCGCCATAAACATTGTTCCAAACTTACCGCCACCGATCATACCAATACGTACTGGCCGATTTTGTTCTTCCCTTTCCTTTAACTGATCTATCATTCCCATATTCTGCTCCCAGGGATGTTAACTTTTAAGCGGGTTCTTTCAGCCAGGAGTTAGATTAATCAAAGGCCATATCACCTCTATCGCCCTTTGAACATCGGCGTCCTTTTTTCTGCGAATGCAGCCATTGCTTCTTTGCTGTCTTCCGTTTTTGAAAGTTCGCCAGTCTTATTTTGTTCGTAACGATATCCGTCTCTCAGTGCCATTTCTTCAATGGTATTTAATGTTTCCTTTGCTAATGTCATCGCGACGGGACTCTTTGAAGCAAGTTCTTCTGCAATTGCCAAAGCTGCCCTCATCAAATCATCATCGGGAACACACTCCTCCACAACGCCAAGTCGGTAAAGTTCTGCACCCGATAGGCGTTGCCCAGTCAACATAAGCCGGCGCGTCTTTGAATGCCCAAACAGTCTCATTGCATGACGCCCACCACCCANTAAACCGACATTTATTTCCGGCAACCCAACGCTGGCGCTTTCCGAAGCAATGAGTATATCGGCCGAAGCCGCTACAGCTAGNCCAGCTCCTAATGCCGGTCCATTAATAGCTGCAATCACGGGTTTCCTGCACTCCATGATTGAATAAAAACACTCTCTGACCCGTCGACTATGGCTCCAATGATCCCCTAAATCAGGTTTACTTGACGCGCGTCCTTTAATATCGGCGCCGGCTGAGAAGCATTTTCCAGCTCCGGTTAAGACGATTGACCTGACGTCATCACGGTCACTTAAAACATCGAAAGCCAATGTCAAATCATCATGAAACTGACGATTTTGTGCNTTGACAGGAGGATTATTCATAGTCACGACAGCAATATAATTTGATACCGCAACGTCTATTGTCGAAAGATTTGTAATATCAGACATTTTTAATTTCTATTAATTTTCTTCTTCCGCTTCATACCAGCGCCGCAACAGATAACCGTCCAACGACATTGTGTTTTTCAATTGACTTTGCCACAAAACCCGATGATTTCATTTCCTCAACAAACTTCTTGAGATATGAAGCAGCTTTGTCTTTTCCACGCGTGCATCCCATGGCTTGCTGGACTGCCGTAAATTGACCGTCCAGAATTTTAGCTCCAGGAACGCGCTCCACGTCAGTTTTCAAACGAGGCCTTAGCCCTGCCAGAGCTTCTAATTCTTTTTCCATAAATATATCAAAAGAAGCATCTATACCTTCAACCCTGATGAGTTCNGCGTTTTTTATATTTCGTTCCAGCCAAAGGTCATATGCACTTCTTGCGGATACAGCTATTCTAACCCCAGCTGCATCAACATCTTCCAATTTAGTTAATTTTGATTCCGGTGGCACCATATAAGTTGCCTGAATTTCACAATAGGCGGCGGTGAAATCAATTTTTTCTGCCCTTTGCGGCTCCGCTCCTATGTTACCAATATCCCAAATCCCTTTACCAGCGTCATCTGCAACCTCACCTGGCGTCTTATACTTAAGAAGTTCTAGCCCTACACCTAAACGTTTCGCCAGTTCTCCTGCCATATCCGGAGAAACACCTACTGGATCACCATCTTCAGTCTTTCCTGTCACCAAAAGAAAATTGGACATATTAATAGCGGCACGTAATACGCCTGTTGGTGCGAGCTCTTCTACTATTTCAGCTAACATATCTCTTCCCAATTTTAATATTATAATTCTAACTAGTTTGAACCAAGAATTGCTTTCTTGCACATAAATTCTCCCTCAGCATTAAAAACAGCCGGGATAGGATACTTGGACTTACTATAAAAAACGTGCAGGGTGACCCGGCGGCTGTCGCACCAAGGAGGTTTGTTCAAAAGCATATGCGAGATCGATGATAGAGTGATCCTCCCAGGCCCCGCCGATAAAAGACAAACCAACAGGCAATCCAGACACATAACCCATGGGAAGTGTCACACTTGGGTATCCAGAAACAGCTGCCAGGCAAGAACTCCCGCCAAGCCGGTTATCCCCATTAAGAAGATCAATTGCCCAAGGCGTTGAAATAGTGGGAGCNACTAGGGAACAGCACGAATAATCTGATAAAACTTTGTCAATACCTTCTCCCCTGGTAAGACGATGACACTCTTTCATTGCTTGAATATATTTCGGGTCATCCACTCCGTTGGTTGCTTCAGCTGCTATTAACTGTTCCTGTTGAAAATACGGCATTACTGTAGGCGCGTTCTTATCGTTAAAGCTAATTAGATCAGACAGAGAATTGACCCCATTCTGGTTCGTTGAGCCGGCTAAATAAGAATTTAGACTTACTTTGAATTCAGTTCGCATTACATTGATTTCATGTTGCCTGATNGTCTGTTGGTCCGGTAGAGAGATATCATCTATAACTTCTGCACCGGCACCTTTNATAACAGAAAGAGCTTCCTCGAATACTCTGTCTACAGAATTTTGAAACCCGGAATAATTTCTCACTACACCAATTCGTTTTCCCTTAAGCGCTTTCGGATTCAAGCCTCCTTTGAACCTAAGACGAAAATTGTCGCTGATAACTTTTGAAGATTTATCGGCGGGATCATATCCCATAAGAACGGACAAGATTATTGAAGCATCAGTAACATTTTTAGCTATGGGNCCAGCAGTATCCTGGCTNAATGATATAGGAATAACCCCAGCTCGGCTCACCATCCCNATCGTTGGCTTTATACCTACAAGCGAATTCATCGCAGCAGGTACAACTATAGATCCGTCGGTCTCCGTCCCTATTGCACCNGCGCAAAAACTTCTGGCCACAGCGACAGCAGATCCAGAACTAGAACCGCCAGGTGTACGATCTACCGCGTAGGCATTCCGAACTTGACCTCCGCGGCTTGACCAGCCNGTGCATGATCTGGTGGACCTAAAGTTTGCCCACTCACTCAGATTAGTTTTTGCCAAAATGACCGCACCGCCAGCTCTTAGCCTTGAAACCAAATGTGCATCCCTATGCGCCCGCGCTCCGTCCAGCGCCAGAGAACCGGCAGAAGTCATCATTTCATCTGCTGTGTCGATATTATCCTTAATAACGATAGGAATGCCATGCAAACCACTCCGAACATGTCCGGCTCTTCTTTCCTCATCCATTTTTTGTGCAATATCGTTTGCTTGGGGATTAATAAAAGCTATTGAATTAAAATCTTTATCTTCCAGGGAAATTTTCTCGGAAAAACACCTCACTAGATCAGTAGAGGAAAACATCCCATTTTCTAACCCAGCCGCCAGGTCTCCTATCGAAAGAAATTCAATATTGTCAAATTGGTTTTTGGCCATCGCAAACTGTCTAGTCAGGAGTGAATACGTTTATACCTTCAGCACTGGATACTTTTCCTTTGGCGCCCAAATAATCTTTACTTGTCATATCCTCTAAAAGGGCTGGGTCATTAGGCGTATTCGCGATAAAGCGCGAATTATCCGTTAGTCGTCCAAACAAAATTCCGAACGATGGCCCTTTCCTGTCATGCATGATTGTGTAAGTTTCAATATTAGCCGTTCCATTAGCCTCCTCTGATACGCGTGGTCCACTTTCAGCATCGATCTCGGCTTGATAAATTTTTGGGTCCTTCGGCTTAAAGGCCCTATTAGGGCGCTCGGTGGAGTAAATCCCGGCAGATTGCTTGGTTACATAATTNCCGTTAGCAGTAACCAGTCCTTTACTTCCAGGTTTTCTTCTAACCGTATTCATCATTTCAGCAATAGAGTGCGTCACATAATTATTCCCAGGCCCCCCGAAATACGGCAACCCCCCAGTTACCGTCAATNCTCTTGGATCTTCCGGATCAATTCCCATTTCGTCNCANGCTATTTGAACGGCAGATGGAAAACAGCTGTACAAATCGAGAGCGCCTATTTCATCAAGAGAACATTCAGCCATTTCAAACGCCTCTCTAGCTACTTTTGACATGGCTGGAGAAGAGTGAAAATTTATGCGGTCGCTTAAATACCAATGATCATAGGCATCAGCACAGCCATGTAANTAGACCCACTTTTCCTCGGGNACGCCCAATTCACGGGCTTTCTTAACGGAGGTCAATATTATAGCTGCTGCCTGATCAATAAAAGCGTTTGAATTCATCAATTTTGTGTAAGGAAAACCAATATATGGGTTATCAGAATTAACAGAAGCGATCTGCTCCGCTGTAAAACCCTGACGTCGGTCCGCGAGCGGGTTACCTTCGGCAACTTTTGCAAATCTTGAAAATAGTTTTCCCATCTCAAGACCATGCTGGTCAATTGTCCTGCCTCTGCTGCCTCGGATGGCATTTTCTATCATCGGATATGCGAATATTGCACCAGCCATTTTATGCCGATCCTCCATGTCGGACCAACCTCTGGTTTCTACGCCCCAAATATCAAAACTTCCTCCAGGATCTTCACTCCAATCTAATTCAAGACCTGCTCGTTGAGCTCCCTTTTGAGTTGCCAACGCTTCCCCACCTGCAATTACGGCTGCATTCAGCTCGCCCCTGGTTATCATCTCGAACATTCTATTGACGCACCATTGAGGCATATTGCCGCCTGGATGAGTATAAACCAAACGCTGTGNATTTTTCGCTCCGACACGATTAGCTAGGGATTTAGGTGGATTTGAATATGTACCAAAAGGGCACGTAAACCGCCAACTGGTATCAGAAAAAGAGCGTAATAGCACAATAGTNTCCAGCGCCTGCAGTAATGATGAACCGGCACCACTATCATCTGCAGCCTCACGAACGGCTGCTGCCGTAAGGTCTATAGGCGATAGTCCGAGAGCGGGGTCTGGTTCCTTTTGCGTAATTTGTCCACTACCTATCAATACTGGAACTCTGCTTTCATCCATTATTTACTTCCCTTTAAATTTCTATCTATTCAAATTTATCAATTATTTTTATTTGAGCTAATTCTAGCCAATTCGCTTTTGAGTTTTTTTGTATCGTCTTCCTCGCAGCACATAATCCCATGTATCCCTTTGCATGATTTTTAGCTGGTCTTCCGTAACTTCACGAACAACTTTCGCAGGTGCACCAAGAATAAGAGAGTTATCTGGAAATACTTTTCCCTCCGTAACGAGCGCTCCGGCGCCAACCAAGCAATTTTTACCAATAACAGCGCCATTTAAAACAACCGCCTGAATACCCACCAAAGCACCATCCTCAATTGTGCAGCCATGCAACATTGCTTGATGACCTATAGTTACTTTCTCGCCTACCTTAAGGGGAAAATCTGGATCAGCATGCAAAACAGCCCCTTCCTGTATATTTGTTCCTGACCCAATAAATATGGAGTCATTATCAGCTCGGATCACTGCACCCGACCACACGCTTACGTCTTCGCACAGCGTTGCTTTTCCAATTACTGTCGCAGCTTCAGCGATGTAAACGCTGTCTGCTAAAGTCGGGATTAGATTATCTACCTCATAAATAGGCATTCGTGTCTTTTCCTTTCTTTTAAAAAAAACGTTTACTCACCATACCTCCCCAAACGGCCTAAGTTCGACTGCAAAAGACCAGGCCGACTTATCCTGATGCGCCACTCTATACATTTCTTCTGCTATCGCCGATGGTTTAGCAAAAAACTCATCGGGCTTATCCGGCGCCAGCAATGGTCGCGTTCGAGGTGTATCAATAGAAGCATCTATTATGAAATATGCGGTGTGAATACCCTTTGGTCCAAACTCACGGGCTATGGACTCCGCTAAAATACGCTGCGCTGCCTTTGTTGAAGCAAAAAACCCCCAATTAGTTTTCCCCCGCGTTGCCGATGTATTTCCGGTTACCAGAATAGCACCCCTGCCCGCATCAATCATAGCGGGCAGCGTTTCTCGGGCTAAATGCAGCAACGCAGTAGTATTCACTCTGAAATTTCTTTCTAGATCGTCTGGATCTAATTCCAGAATTCCTCCTCTAACACTCCTTAATGCATTATGAATAACAACCTCAGGATGACCGAGCTTTTCCTTAACCTGTTTGATCGTCTTAAGGAGCAAATCTAAATCTCCAACATCACAGGGAAAAGCAAAAGCCTGCTCAATATTTTTTTCAAGCGCTTTAAGATTTTCCGCGTCTCGAGCAAGCATTGCTACTTTGTAACCGCCTTCGGCAAAACGCTTGACGATTTCACCGCCGGTTCCTTTTGCAGGCCCTACACCGGTAACAAGACAAACTGGCTTTGACATTCGACTTCCTTATATAAATGTAACGTTTAAGCAGGCCACCATCCAGATATCAGAAATTAACTATCATTATTTTCTAACTTTACTGGATCACCTAAAATATGCATCAAGCGATTAGCCCATCCAAATAGCGCCGTAGATAAAATAAGATCTAAAATCTCCTCAATATTCAACCCAGCCTCTTCCAAGCCAATCAAGTCTTCCTTTCCTACCTTTGGGGGGCAACTAGATAACTTGAGTGAAAAATTAAAAATTGCCTGGTCACGGCTTGAGAGCTTGGCATTTTCTCCGTCAGCAAGAATGCTATCGGTTACAGACGTATCTTTTTCTAGCTGCGCGTGCCTATTCATATGAACAGCATTGCAGTAAATGCAGCGATTAAGCACAGAGGCACCTATAGCACCTAGTTCTCGCTCTGACCGTTTCAAACCGCCTTTATCATACATAATAGCGTTGAAAAGCGGGGATCTGATTTTAAGTGATTCAACGTCATGTGCAAGCGTCAGAACATAGTCTGATACTTTCGTATTCGAGGGCGTAACCTTTAAAGCATCGAGCTGTGCTTCGGTAGCCTCATCCAAGTTCACTGGCCTCACACGAGGTTTCCAATCGGGCAATTCCCTAGTGAAATTTTTTATTAGTTCGCTCAACTCTCATATTCCTTAAAAAGTCTGAGTCCCGCGATAAGACGAATTTGATAGGCCATAAAGCTATTCAATTCCGAGAGCCGCACAATGTCCGGATCTTGTACGCCTGCTTTTTGTAAAGTTTTAATATCTTCCTCGGTTACATCGCTGGGCCGCGTCGCAACTTTATCAATAAAATTCACTAATTGCTCCAAATCATAATTTCCGCCATCATTGCCTGGATCTATTAAATCTGCATACGTTCCTGCATTACCGGAATACTGGTCAGCCGTAATCTGATCACCATTAAGATTACAAATACGGCCAGCCAATGCGTGCCGCAGTTCATGATTGTAGGCTCCAAAGTCCTTTGGTCGAAGTACTGCTGCCTCCGCTTTTTGGGTCAAGTGCAAAATATTTGCCCGTTGCTGCAAAGCAGCGGCAGCTGACAAACTTCCCTTTAAACCAGCTGCCCGCAGCGTCGTTGTGTCTAAAGCATCCAAACTATGTCTCCATTAACATGTCTTACGCATATTTTTTAAAATTTGGGCGGCGCTTCTCGATAAAAGCCGTCACTGCTTCCCTGTGATCAGTATTTAATGTGCTCTGAATTAACCGCGAAGCCTCACCATCAAGACTTTCCTCAAAGGTATGCTTAAGTGCTTCTTCTAAATTATCCTTCATGAAACCTAAAGCTTGGCGAGGCCCTGACGCTATACTCAATGCCATCTCAAAGGCAGTTTCTCGCAAAGCACCATCAGTTACAACCCTATTGAAAATACCAAGCTTCTCGCATCTTTCCGAGTTAACCCTATCTCCAGTGAACATCAGTTCGCGTGCCCGGGCCGTACCTACTGTTCGGGTCAGAAGCGCTGCGATGCCATAATCTCCGCTAAGTCCAACGTGAATATATCCTGTTGTTACGAAAGCAGAGGCAACCGCTATCCTTATGTCGCAGGCCAACGCCAACGCCAATCCCGCACCAGCAGCGGGCCCAGGCAAAGCAGCGATTGTGGGCTTCCTAACGGCAACTAGCGCACCAGTGAGGGTTCTCTGACGCAATCTAAGGTCTTCAACGCGATCCTCTATCGATCGGTCTTCAGCTTCAAGGTTNCCCATTCCCTTTATATCACCGCCGGCGCAGAATGCTGAACCGGCTCCGGTAATCAGAAGTACGCCGACATCCTGGTCCTCTGCCAACTGTGAAATCATTCGCCTAAGTGCTGGCGTCAACTCAGTCGAGAGTGCATTTCTAGCCTGCGGCCTATTCAAAGTAATTGTCGCGACACCATCTTCTTTTTCGACAAGTAACTGATCAGTTCCAGTATCTATTTTTTCCACTTAATTTCCAAAACAAGTTCAAGGNGTGGTTTCAACAAAACTTGACCGCTCGCTGTGCGTTTTGAAATACGCACTAACATTCGATGCATTTTCAACAGCATCCTTGCCTTCTGGGTAACGCTGGACAGAGTTTAATATTGGCAAGAGGAAACAATCCGCCATAGAAAAAGAATCACTACCGTAGAAACCTGACTTAACAGCCTCATCCAAAACACCAAACACTTTTGGGAACCCTTTTANAGCCTTATCGATTTCATCGCGGATAACGTTTCCGTCTTTATCTTTATTGAACATATGCGGCACGACATATTGTCGAAGAAAGAGGCGATCCACTGTGGTCTGAGCAAACGAAGACCATTGTACAATTTTAGCCGCTTTAGAAGATTCCGTTGGGACCATCTTTGGACCATCAAAAACCTCATCTATATATCGAGCGATAGCCATAGATTCAAAAAGTTCCAGACCGTCGTGGCGCATAGCAGGAATTTGCCCCATAGGGTGCAGCGTTTTAATGACATCAGAATGAGGTAACTCGGGAGTATGTTCGTGTGCAACTCCTTTTTCAAGCGCCACCATTCTTACAGCGCGAACAAAATTTGATCTTGGGTGTCCTATTATTTCGAGAGGCATATTAATTTCCTTTTTGCATATTTAAGCGTTCCAACTACCAACACATTTTATTTATATTGAACACTTATTTTCGAATATTTAGATTTTATAATCACGTAGAGGGTAGGCAAACATACGTCAGCTCAATTTAAATGCAATGCTGCAATTCTTATCTACGATATCCTCAAAATTTAACACACTCAAGATCCTCTTATCGCCATCTTATATGCATAGTAAGTTAGTGAAAATTTACTATATTCTTGAAGGGGCACTTGCTCATGGCTGACGAACGTATCCTTTGGGGCATAGGCACGTCCAGAACGGTTCGCGCTCACTGGGCTTTAATAGAACTCAACTTGCCCTACAAAACAGAAATAATAAGAACAAGGACCCCGGATACTGAAACCAACGTGTTTAAATCCGTTAATCCAAGACAGAAAATTCCTGTGCTGCAGGACGGCTCATTAACCATTGGCGAAAGCGCAGCGATTGTAACATATTTAGCAGAAAATTATGGAGCGGACAGTATTAGTCTTATCCCAGACAGTCCTAAAGCCCGAGCAAAATATTTCGAATGGATGTCATTCATATGTATGGAGTTAGATGCCACCAGCCTTTATGTTTTGAGAAGGCACTGGTCATTACCCGACATTTATGGTGATTCACCTACAGCAAACAAAGCGTCAGAGGAATATTTTGCCCGTATGATTACCGCAGCGGACAAATTGAAAAACCCCAAGCAAAAATATCTACTAGAAACAGGTTTCAGCGGCGTAGATATTTTGATGACAACAACTTTAAAGTGGGCAATAGATTACAACCAAAAATTACCGAGTAATTTTATGGAGTATCTGGATCATATGGAAAATAGGCCTGGCTATATCGCAGCGCTAGAAGCGAACCAGACACAATGACAGGACCACTAGCCGGGATAAAAGTAATCGAGATTACAAACGTAGTAGCAGGACCATCTGCCGGGGTACAATTAGCCGACCAGGGCGCCGACGTTATTAAGGTCGAGCCGCCAACCGGAGATATTATAAGAGCCTCAGCCAAATCCGGGCTTCCGCCTATGTTTATTTCCTGTAATCGCGGAAAGAGGTCTATTAGTATTGATTTAAAGCAAGATGCGGCTAAGGAAATACTCTGGAAGTTGATCGAGAAAGCAGATGTTTTTATCGAAAACATGAGACCAGGGGCCTTAAAAAGGCTTGGATTTGGAAAAGAAAAACTCAGCGAATTTAACCCAAAGTTAATATACCTTTCAATAACAGGCTTTGGAGAAAGTGGACCCTATTCGTCAAAAAGGGTCTATGATCCTTTAATACAGGCGGTATCTGGTTTAGCCGATCTGCAAGGNGAAAGTATTCAGCCNAAAATGGTCCGTACNGTGATTGCTGATAAAACAACNGCAGCGTATGCTGCTCAGGCCNTNACCGCAGCNCTTTTTCATCGGGAAAAAACTGGTGAAGGNCAGCATATANATTTAGCGATGCTNGATACGATGGTNAACTTCTTATGGCCGGAGGGCATGTCCCCATACACAATAGTTGATGATGGCGGCGTCCTGCCACCGCCCTCGCATGATAGAATTTTTAAAACTGCAGACGGTTATATAACGGCAGGCGCTGTTTCAGACTCAGAGTGGAATGGAATGTGTGTCGCAATGAATCGAAAAGATTTAATTGACGATCCGCGCTTTGCCACCCAAAAACTCAGGACAGATAATAAAGGCCAACGCTATAAAGTAATGGCAGAGATTTTCGAAACCCGNACAAGCTCCGAGTGGGTTGAAGCGTTGGATGCGAATGACGTTCCNGCCGCACCAGTCTTAAAACGTTCAGATATGTTTGAAAACGAGCAAATNATTAATAATNAGATTATTANNGAGCTTGACCANCCAGGGCTCGGAACCATNAGGCAATCAAGGCCNGCAGCNCNGTTTTCAAANACAGCCGTNNCANTNCCAAAACCGGCGCCCAGNCTGGGCCAGCACAGTGTGGAGATTTTGTCTGAAATAGACTTTTCAAAAGATGAAATAACTGCCTTAATCGACTCACAAATTGTTTTTCAATATTTAAGCGACGATTAGTAATGGTGATAAAATGATACTTCCATTGGAGCCCAAATTAAAAGTAGGAATACAAACAATCCACAGGGAGCCCGACGACCAAACTGGTCCCTGGCATCCAAAGATAGACGAACTGGTAAATTTCGTTACGCTCATTGATAAGACTGGCTTTGACTCACTTTGGGTTGGAGATCATTTATCAATGCCTCTACCGTTTTTCGATCCATTCCAGATGCTGGCACAAGCCGCCGTTGTCAGCCGACGACTTCTGTTGGGGACTGGCGTTTATCTTCTCCCTTTACGCCATCCGGGTCCGGTAGCTAAACAAGTTGCTACACTGGATCACTTATCTGAGGGCANATTTCTATTTGGCGTTGGCATTGGCGGGGAATTTCCTAAAGAATATGAAGTNGCGGGGGTNCCTATAAGCGAACGCGGCGCTAGATTATCTGAAAGCATCGAAGTAGTTCGGGAGTTATGGAAGGGGACACCTGCATCTTATGATGGCAAGTTCTTTAAATTCTCAGATGTACTCATGACACCACCTCCAAGACAGAGTGGAGGTCCTCCTATTTGGTGCGGCGGCCGGAAAGATCCAGCCTTCAAAAGAATGGGCCGGCTCGCCGACGGCTACGTTTCTTATGTAGTAACCCCTGAGATGTATTCCGAGGCACTAAAGAAAATTGCTGCTGAAGCTGACGTTTGCAATCGGACTATTAATTCATTCGGGACTGGGCATTTAATTTTCACACGCGTAGATACATCCTACGAGGTTGCGCTTGAAGAGGCGACAAAGTCACTTTCTAAAAGATATAACATGGATTTTCGAANGGCCGCAGAACGTTACGCGGCCCTTGGATCAGCAAATGACGTAGCTGAAAAAATCAAAGATTTTTATGACGTTGGTGTTAGGCATATTATAGTAGACTTGGTAGGGCCGTATGAGCGGCGCCGTGAACAAGTGGAGCGATTTAGCAGTGAGGTATTGCCCCTGCTAAAAACACTTAGATAACTGAGCCTCAGACAATCCTCTCAAGTTTCTGTAACGTTCTGATATGATCTGGTTTCGGGGCATCNCCCTGACTGTTAGGCCAGTTTGTATAAGCCACCTCGCCGACATATATGTCACCCCGCGAGTCCACAGCAAGGCCGTGAGGAGCCATAAACTTTCCTATTTCCANACCGGGACCATCTTCACCACCCAAACGAGCAAGCAGTTTTCCTTCATTTGACACGATACTCAATCTTGGACCCAGATTTTTATAATGGCGATTGACCGCCATACCCGGCCCAAGTTCTCCTATGAAACAGTTAGGGCACTTTCCTCTAGGCATGAAAAGTCCGCAAGGCCGATGCAGGTTGTGCCACTGAGTTTCAAATTTCCCGTTAGTATCGAANACCTGCACCCTGTGATTTTCTCTATCAGCAACATATAGCCAGCCATCGTCATCGGCTACTATATTGTGAACAAGATTGAATTGACCGGGATCAGACCCCGGCTCGCCCCAAGTTTTAATTAGCTTCCCGTCTGGCGAATACTTGTGAACACATGCATTGCCATAACCATCTGAAACGAAGATATGATTATCTGGAGAAAGGGCTGTATGAGTGCAGCGATGAAAAGGCTCCCCGCTCATGAAAGGTGCAGGTTCCCCTGGAATGCCTATTTCTAAAATAACTTTACCCTCGGGTGTAATTTTTCTTACCGTATGGTCGCCGTCATCCGTGCAATACAGCATATCATCCGGCCCGATATGCAAGCCATGAGCACGACTAAATAGTCCCTTCCCCCACTCTCTTAAAAAATTTCCGTCTTTATCGAATACAACCATAGGGTGTTCACCGCGATTGAATACAAAAACCCGGTCCTTGCTATCAACTGCAACTGCGGCAACGTCCATAAATGTCCAGTTATCAGGTAGTTTTGCCCAACCATCGACAACACGATATCGGTATTCGCCACTCCCAAGAATTACTGACACCTTATCCTCCCCTTTTATTTTCTGGCCATGTTTTTCAAGTAAACTATCGCGCATCAAAGACGAAACAAAAAGGATTTTTATTTGTCTATTCGTTACCTGATGAAGTTTNGGNAAATTATAGTTTTATGTTGATACCATTTTTCAAACCATTACAAGTCTCAGCAATTGGAACATTTACCAAAGGAGCTCATTGGTGGAAAAAATGATGCACATTCTTGGGTTCATGATGTATACGCCGATCAATCATATGACAATGAGCTGGGCTGATCCTCAGGATGAACAAGTAGCTGGGTTTGGATCAATAAGATATTGGCAGCAACTCGCTCAAATATTGGAGCGCGGCAAACTAGACGGCTTGTTTTTTGCTGACGTGCCAAGCGTTTATGATATGTACAAAAACACTACCGATGTTGCGATAAAATATGGCGTGAGCTGGCCTGCTCATGATCCGGTGGCCTTGATTGGAATTATGGCTGCCGCCACAAGACATTTGGGCATAGCAACCACCGTCTCAGCTGCAAGCCTGCATCCGTTTTTGGCTGTGAGGTCACTTTCAAGCTTAGATTTTTTAAGCCAAGGCCGCGTCGGATGGAATATAGTTACGGGTAACGCTCGTTCAGAACACAAAGCGATGGGGATAGACGTAGTCGAACATGACGAACGCTACGATCGAGCCGATGAGTATTTAAAGATTTGTTACACACTATGGAATGGCATTAATCCAGAAGCCATAAAGGCTGACGCCGAAAATGGTATTTATGCAGATCCTAAAAAGATTNCAAAAATAGATCATAAAGGAAAATATTTTCAGTGCACCGCCACACCATCGGTTTTACCTTCAAAACAAGGTCGACCCGTTTTATTCCAAGCAGGTTCCTCAGGACGCGGTCAAAAATTTGCCGTAACCCATGCNGACGTAATCTTTTCTATTCAACCAGATATTGAAAGAATGAAATCTTTCATGAACCAGATAAAAATAACCGCAAAAGANCAAAATAAAACGTCGGCCCCGTTAGTGACATTTGCCGTTCAGCCTTTTGTGGGAAATTCATTAGAGGAAGCCAGTCAAAAGAAAGACGAGATGCTTCGAAAAATACCAATAGAGGCTGCACTTACACGTATTTCCGGAACATTTGGGGTAGATTTGAGCGAGGTGGATATCGATAAACCTCTTCAGAAAATTAGAACACAAGCATCCCAGGGCCTTGTTAATGCCATGTCCACAATGTTTAAAGATAAAGAGATCACACTTCGCGAAGCTGTNCGGCTGTCCGGACTTTCTGGGTTAATTCCACAAATTCTTGGAACTCCAGAAATGATTGCCGATGAACTAGAATATATTTGGCGCGAAACAGGGTGTCACGGTTTTAACATTACACCTGCAATAGTCCCCAAAGGTTATGAAGATTTTGTAGATAGCGTTGTGCCGATTTTACAAAAACGAGGCATATTTAGGAAAGAATANGAAGCAGATAACTTTAAAGGTAATTTACTAAGCTAAATTGACAATTTTAGTTAAAGGCCCAATCTGTAGGTTCTGTTGGCATTTGAAAAAAATAATTTATCTTTTTCGTTATCCGAATAATCTNTAGTTATAAATTTAAACGCATTCCATAAGCTATTAAAATCAGAGTTTGCTGAATCTACCGGAAAATTGCTTTCAAATATACAGCGATCAATCCCAAATAGTTCGATTGCCATCTCCACAACAGGCTTCCAAGTTGCAGCTAACTCCGCATAAGAAGGTTGGGGAGATTGATATTCAAATCCCCAGATATCCATTCCAAGCCCGCCAATTTTTACCGAAACATTGGGTTGCTTCGCGACAGTCTGCAGTCCCTTTCTCCACGCTTGAAATGTTTCTTGAGGATTTGATAGATAACCCCCTACGCCAAGTCTAAACCCAACGTGATTAAGGATTATCTGCGTATCCGGGAAAGCCTTTGCAAGGTCAGATAATTCAGGAAGTTGAGGGTGAAATAATACCGCGTCAAAGGATAGTTTTTTTTGTGCAAGCAACGAGAAACCTTTTTTAAAGTTCTCGTCCGACATCAGGCTGGGTGGAGGTTTTATACTTACATGATTGTAGACCGCTGGATCCGAAGACCAGTAAACGCCTCTTCTTATACCCCGAAACTTCCCCTTCCCTGCTTCAATGTGAGCATCTAGAACTTCTTCTACTTGATCTCCTCTTTCAAGTTCGGCGAAGCCAATTATTCCTGAACAAAGCCTAGGGATTATTCTCCCGTCGTCAGTATCTTTGACCTCTTTCAAATTAGCCACAAACTCTGTCTCGCCCACGGGACGGAGTTCTAAAGGTCCGGTTTTCCAGTAATTCTGGCGCACTTCTATATAAACGGAAGCTTTTATCAAGTGCCCCGAGGTACAGTCGCCGAGGTAGTCCTGAATGGAATATGAGTGACCTGATCCCCCTATTAAATGATGGTGTGCATCGATAATTGGCAGATCTGCGTGCAAAATATCTCCAAGTCGGCTCGTCAAATCAGTTCTCCTTTTATAAGGGCTGCGGCTTTTTCACCAATCATCATAGAAGGTGCATGAAGAGCAGCATTTGGGATACGCGGCATTACGGAAGCATCCGCTACTCTAAGCTTTTCAATACCCCTGACCTGCAACTTTTCATTCAAAACTGCATCATCTTCTGGCCCCATCGCACAACTGCCACATTGATGGTAAGCAGTTGCACCGTTCTGCCTAATTTCTTTTTCAAGTGATTGTTCGTCTTTTATATCGTCGCCGGGTGTAAGTTCTTTTTTGATGAAGCAAGCAATTGCTGGCTGCTTCATAAGTTCGCGCATCTTTGTGACCGCCGTCTTGAGAACTTCCATATCGTGAGGGTCAGAAAAATAACCAGAGTTTATAAGCGGCTGATCAAAGGGGTCGGAAGACCTGAGTGTTACACTTCCTCGACTTCTTGGGGAACCTTGATAAACAGTCAAACCAAATCCATGTTCGTCCGGCAATAAGTCTCGTATTCTATAACCCGCCCCGCCCGTCTTGGTTGGTCCCAACGCAGAAAGCAAAACAACTTGAGCATCTGGCACTTCAAGCGTTTTATCCGTTTTTAAAAATCCGCCAGCCACCGCATAAGTCTCTGCCAATGGACCGCTTCTATTGAATACATAGCGAACCCCGGCCTTAAAAGCATTCCAAGGTTGCAAATGCTTACTAGAAGATACCGGCGCTGAACAGAGATATTGGGGCCTGTAGCACACATGGTTCTGGAGTGTTTTACCCACTTTTGGTGAGTCCAATTTCACTTTTATTCCGAACTTCTCGAGTTCATTTTCTGGGCCAATTCCTGAAAGCATTAATAATTGCGGCGTCTTTATAGCACCAGCACTGAGTATTACTTCTTTGTCTGCGTACAGCTTTTCAAATTTTCCTTCTCGAAAAAGTTCCACCCCCTTCGCGACGTTATTCTGGATTAATACTTTTAGTACTTGGGCGTGCATAATAATCATTAGGTTAGGTCGTTTTGAAATAGGCTCCAGATAAGAAGTTGCGGTGCTCATGCGCCTTCCCTTACCCGCGTTGATATCATAAAAGCCAAAACCTTCAGCCATATCCGAATTCATATCATTTAAAATAGGATAACCTTCGTCTCTTGCTGCTTGTAAAAATGCGTCACATATCTCCAAATCAGGATTGGCTTTTCTTATCCGTACTGGTCCTTTTTTACCCAGCTCCGAATTACTACTGCCTTCAAACGACTCCAGCCGCTTAAAGTATGGCAGCACGTCATTGGACCCCCATCCTTCACAACCCATCTGACGCCAAATATCGTATTCCCTTGAGTGGCCACGCGTGTAAATCATACCATTTATGCTACTAGAACCACCCAAAACACGACCCTGGAGCCACATCAATTTTCTATTTCCCATTGTCGGAGAAGGCTCGGCTTCAAAACCCCAGTTGTACTTTGGATGATTTGCAGCAGCAAAGCCTAGACCGGGAACTCTCAAAAGTGGACTATTATTCTTCCCGCCAGCTTCTAAGAGGACCACCCTGACGTTAGGGTTTTCAGAGAGCCGAGCTGCAACAATTGCGCCGGCGGCTCCCGACCCAACAATTAAATAATCACACTTTTCCGCCAATTTTTTCATTTATACATTTTTTAAAATGGGACATTTAAGTCTCTTGATAATAGACATAAGCTACTCTATTCTGGCAGCCTTGAGGTTAATATATCTCTCATTTGCTAAATTGATAAATTTCGGGAGCACGGCTTTGCAGATAACTTCTAACCATTCCACGGAATATGCACGCNCAAATTTGCTCACAGCTGTTGTNCTAGGATCACTTTTGGGCGCCTTCCTCATTTTGGGTGTTGGCTTCGCTGATTCCAGTAATATTCACAACGCCGCCCATGACACAAGGCATTCAGTCTCTTTTCCTTGCCACTGAGTCAAACTATGGTTCGNCGCCTTTTTTCGAGCGCTATAATCGCAGGTATTTTGTCTGGATTAATTATCTCCTTGGTATACCAATTAACAACTGTGCCTTTGATAATGAAAGCAGAGGAATTTGAAACTAAAGAATCTGCTGATGCACGTTATGCACAGTCAACTAATAGATTTTTCATACACTTGGTTCATAACAGCGACAAGAAATCAGAGCACTCAGAGTGGGAACCGGCGAGCTTTGCCGAAAGGGTAATTTACACNAGCCTTACAGCCATAATAACCGGCGTTGGCTTTGCGCTTCTTATTGTATCGGCTTTAGTGATAAGAGGGTCCAATGGCGGATTTCGCTCAGGAATTTTATGGGGTGTCGGTGGCTTTACAGCATTTGTACTTGCTCCGGCAGCCGGACTGCCTCCCGAATTACCCGGCATGATGAAAGCAGACTTAATTGCCCGGCAATCCTGGTGGCTGGGTACAGCCATTGCNACGGCAACTGGCTTATGGATGCTGATTTTCTCTAAAAATCCGTCTTTTTATATAGTAGCCTTCTTGCTTTTACTGGCACCGCATGTCTTAGGTGCACCAACACAANATTCCCTTCAAGGAAGCACCATTCCAGCAGAGCTGGCAGCGCAATTTTCAACAGTTTCAATAGGCGTAAATTTCATATTCTGGCTGATGCTCGGCGGACTATCTGCTCACTTTTTTCGAAAATTTCAACCGAGCGTCACTTAAATTTTTGTGGTTCGTCCGGTTAAGGCTGTTTTGCGCTTGTGCTTCGAGAGCGTATCCGCTTAGCTAAGTTTATAATTATATTAAAACTTAAGTTTCAATATTAGGATAATTACGATGTCACAAAGAATAGCAGTTGTCGGTGCCGGTTTCATTGGCAGGTCTTGGGCAATGGTATTTTCTAAAGCTGGCCACCAAGTCACTCTATATGATATCGACCCGACGGCACTTGCCGAGGCAATGAGCCTGTTAGAAGTGAACTTAGCGGATTTAGAAAGCAATGGATTGATCCACTCAAAGGATGACTTGTTGGGTCGCATACAACCTTTTGAAACTCTCGAAAAAGCTATCGAGGGAGCCAATTGGGTCCAGGAAAACGCCCTGGAAAACGTAGATGTAAAAAGAGAATTGTTTAATCGGATGGATAAGCTCTTACCGGAACAAACAATCCTGGCGAGTTCGACTTCCGCAATTTCTTGCAGCGATATTTCAAAAGGTATGAAAGGCGCCGGGAGGATGGTTGTCGCTCATCCTGCAAACCCGCCATATTTGTTACCTATAGTAGAATTATCAGGAGCGCCAGAAACAAAAATCGAAACCATATCACGGGCAAAAGATCTTCTTGAGGCGGCCGATATGGAAGTTATCACTCTCAATAAAGAAATTAAAGGTTTTGTTCTGAATCGACTACAAGTAGCTCTCCTTAACGAGGCTTTTAAATTGGTTGAAGATGGGATTGTTTCAGGAGCTGACCTGGATAAGACAATCAAACACGGCCTTGGACTGCGATGGTCAATCATGGGCCCAATGGAAACAATAGATCTAAACGCTCCAGGCGGGATACGCGACTACCTTGAGAGATTCGGACCCGCATTTGAAACTATAGCGAAAGAACAATCGTCATTAAGGCCTTGGGATTCAACCAGATACAAAAAAATGGAAGAAGAACGCCGAAGGGTGATGTCGCTAAATGATCTCAATAAAAGAGCGAGGTGGCGCGACAGAAGATTGATGGCCCTAGCGCGGCATAAAGAAGAGAGCGACAAGCACTACGGAAAATAAGTCTTACGGAGAGGAGTTCAAAGATGCTNAAACTAGGTTTGATAGGACTGGGAGCTATCGGAGTTGACGTAGAAAAAATGGTTGCCGAGGAGTATGAGGGCAAAATAGAAATACCGGCCATATTAGTTAAAAATCCCAGAAAAAACCAATCCCTTAATCAATCAATTATTACAACAGATTTCGATGAGTTTCTTGCTGCAAAACCAGACGTCGTTTTAGAAGTAGCGGGTCATCAGACAATACAAAAATATGCAATAGAAATATTAAGCTCCGGGATAGACCTTCTCGTGACTTCTGTCGGCGCATTTACCGACGATAAACTTTATGATGGATGCATAGCAACTGCTAGAAAAAATGGAACCAAACTCATTCTTCCTTCCGCCGGGATAGGCTCTCTGGATACGCTATCTGCAGCGGCCGTTGGAGGCTTAACATCAGTTCATATGATTGTTCGCAAAGATCCGTCAGCTTGGTATGGAACACATGCAGAGACACAGTTTGANCTATCCAGCTTAACAACGCCAACCGTTATATTTGAAGGTACGCCAAGGGAAGGAGCCGCTCTCTATCCTCAGAATGTTAATATATCAGCCGCTGTAGCACTTGCTGGCTTAGGTTTAGACAAAACAAAATTGACAATAATAGCGGACACTGAGATTGATACTCATGTGTGCGAGATTAAAGCAACTGGATCGTTTGGAAGTTATGAATTCCGAGAAGATTTAAAGGTTGCTGAAACCAATAGAAAAACCGGAAAAATTGTCGGGATGGCCGTGATGAAAACAATAAAGCAAATGGTGAGCCCGGTTGTAATAGGGGTGTGATTTCACTCAATTCCTTTAAAAAATTAAACAACATCATTCTGATTCTAGAACCTGCAGTGCCTCCACAACTTGACTGAAAAGCTNTCCGCCATAAAAATCAAAACAAAGCGGGGAGGTAAACATGAATGACTCACTAGATTTAGGTTTAAAAGAAAAAGTAGCAATTGTTGCAGGAGCTGGGGCAAAAGGAGACGGCATCGGAAATGGCAGAGCAGCAGCCATTCTATTGGCTGAAGCAGGCGCGAAAGTAGTCGTGGCTGATAAAGATCAAGAGCTTGCGGAAAAAACAGTTGAAATGATAAACGATCGAAAGGGCTTCGCAAAAAGCATCGGCGCTGATCTAACTAATCCTTCTGATTGCAAACGTGTGGTTGACTTCGCAATGAGTCAGTTTGGACGGCTAGATATTCTCGATAATAATATAGGCATAGCCAGCAGCTTGTCAGTAGTGGAAGAGACTGAGGAATATTGGGATAGAGTAATGGAAGTCAATCTTAAGCCAATGTTTTTGATGTCGAAATATGCCATTCCAGCGATGATATCGTCGGGTGATGGCGGTTCAATTGTTAACATTTCATCTATATCCGCGACGCGGCCCAAGGGATTAACAGTCTATTCGACTTCAAAAGGAGCCGTTCTGTCATTAAGCCAGGCGATGGCTGTCGACCATGGGGGTGATGGAATAAGGGTCAACTGCATATTGCCTGGGCCGGTATACACACCAATGGTCTACGCCTCTTCCAGTTATCTTAACGAAGAAGGGATGTCATCAGAACAAAGGCTCCAAAGACAAAATGCTTCCCTTTTACAAATAGAGGGGGAAGGTTGGGATATTGGCAAGGCTGTCGTCTATTTATCCTCAAATTGGGCCCGGTATATAACAGGTCACCTTATGATTGTAGATGGAGGATGCTCCTTATCGGCGAGAGCTCGTGGTTGAAGCGATTTGAAGGGAATAAAAAATGGCGAGGTTACCTTATTTAGACATCGATGATCTTGATGAAAAAAACCAAGATCTGCTGAAGCGGCCTATAAATCTATTTCGGCAGTTAGTAAATAGCACAGGCGGCGCCAGGGCGTTTGGCACCCTTGGACACTATATTCGCTATAAGAGCAACCTAGATCCNCGAATACGGGAAATGGCGATTATTCAAGTTGGTTTTCTAACAAAAAGTGAATATGAATACACGCATCATGTAAAGTTAGGAACAGAACAGTTTGGCGTCTCTGAAAAAGACATCAGAGCAATAACTGAAGAGACAGAAGGAATTCAGACCAGCTTGACCGAATTCGAACGAACCGTCCTAAGCTCAACACGGGAAATGGTAACGGACCTAAGGATTTCTAACAGTAACTTTGATATACTTAAAACCAATATGAGCCACGAGCATCTAGTTGATCTGNTTTTGACAATAGCGTTTTATTGCGGCGTCGTGAGAGTTTTGGCCACCTTAGAAGTAGATAATGAACCTCAATATAAAGAAGTTCTAAATACATTTCCTTTACCAGAATAGACCCTTTGCATGGATGGGGAAACATCTTATGAGCAAAATGAACACGCTTCTTAGTAATCTAACTTTTCCTGAAGGACCCCGTTGGCACAATGGTTTGTTGTGGTTTTCAGACTTTTATTCGCACGAGGTGATCACAGTAGANGAAAATGGTACTAGAAGTACTATTGTTTCGGTCCCTGAACAGCCATCCGGTCTAGGCTGGGATACTCAGGGAGATTTATTAATTGTTTCCATGCGCAATCAAAAATTACTTCGATACAGTAATGGAAAACTACTGGAGCACGCAGACCTGTCGGAATATTCTAATTATTGGTGCAACGACATGGTGGTAGACAATACTGGCGGGGCATATGTTGGAAACTTTGGTTTCAATAGGCATGCTGGAGAAAAGCCGAAGCCCACAACGCTTGTCAGGGTATCCCCGAGTGGGGAGGTAAGCATAGCAGCAGAGGACCTTTGGTTTCCTAATGGTGCTGTAATCACGCCAGATAGTTCGACCCTTATAATTGCTGAAACACGAGCAAACCGCCTTACCGCCTTTGATATATTGCAGGATGGCAAACTTGAGAACCGGAGAGTTTTTGCTGAAACANAAAATATGTATCCTGACGGTATTTGCCTTGATGAGGAAGGAGCCGTTTGGGTGGCGGACCCTCAGAATAAGGAAGTTATAAGAATAAAAGAAGGAGGTGAAATAACAGAAAAACTAGAACTTGGAACGCGAGGCGCTTATGCCTGCATGCTGGGTGGAAACGATGGTAAAACACTTTTTGTCTGCACCAATTCAGGTTCCGGCCCTGAAATCGCCAGTCAGAAATCAGGCAAAATAGAAACAACTCGNGTAAAGATAGCTAAAGCAGGACGGCCATGAGTTCTTTACCAGTTACCGGTTCCACNAANTTTTACGCACTTATTGGACACCCTGTAAAACAAGTTCGCACTCCTACAGTTTTGAACGCCTATCTGACTGAGCACAGCATNGATGCTGTAATGGTCACCTTTGATTTACTGCCGGAGAACCTGCAAGATTTTTTTAATATGATGAGAGGCTGGCAAAATTGTTTGGGATGCTGCGTTACAATTCCGCATAAGGTAAAATCTTTTGAGTGTATTGATTCTGCAACAGAACGTGCCCAACGAATTGGTGCAGTAAATATTATTAAACGGGATAGCAAAGGTCATTTGCACGGGGATATGATGGATGGCTTAGGCTTTCTGGCCGCTCTTGAAAAAAACGGCGCCACTGTAAAAAATAAAAATGTTGTACTTGTCGGAGGTGGTGGAGCGGGCTCTGCTATCGCCGATTCTGTAGCAGAGGCTNGAGCTAAACAGCTCTCGTTACTCGAAATAGACAAAAATCGACAAATGACATTGATATCCAATCTTCAAAAAACATACCCCGAAATTCGAATTTATGATCGGCTTATTCCTGATCCCAGCATAGATATACTTATAAATGCTTCACCCTTAGGAATGAAAATTAATGATCCACTTCCCTTCCCTCTTGAAAAAATAAAGGACAAGATAATAGTCGCAGATGTTGTAACCAAGCCCGATATCACAAGCTTTTTAAAGAACGCCTCTAAGGCAGGTCATCTTATCCAGAGAGGGAGAGAAATGGCTGAAGCTCAGATGTCAATGTTTATTGAGTTTATGGGTACCCCTAAAAAAACTGATAAATAATATATATTTTGGAGTTAAAAACATGCGTTGTGAGTTTGTAGCCATAGGAACAGAATTACTGCTTGGGCAAATCGTTAATTCAAATGCTGCCTGGCTCGGGGAGCAGCTGGCACTGGCAGGTATAGACTGTCTGTATCAGGTCACCATTGGCGATAACAGAAAGAGAATGAGAGACACTATTGCGCAGGCTTTGGAACGCTCGGACGCTGTTATTGTTAGCGGCGGGCTGGGCCCTACTCAAGATGATATTACCAGAGAGGTAATAGCTGAAGTAATGGGTGTAGATTTGATTCGCGACGACGAGATTGCCGAAAAGATAAGATACCGTTTTGAATCCCGCGGCCGGATTATGTCCGAGAACAATCTTAGACAAGCAGATATACCGAAGGGCGGCATGCCAATTCCACAAATGCCGGGGACGGCACCGGGGCTAATATGCCCCCTAGGAGATAAAGTAATTTACGCTGTCCCAGGTGTTCCATTTGAAATGAAAATGATGGTCAACGAATGCATTCTACCAGATATGAAAAAAAGGGCTGGACTAACCGCTATAATCAAGAGCCGAGTGCTTAAAACCTGGGGGCAAACAGAATCAGGCCTCGATGAAATGCTCACGGAACGAATGGCATATTTGGATGAGGTTGGAGGCGCGACGATTGCGTTCCAAGCAAGTGGCATTGAGGGTCTCAAAGTCCGGATAACGGTCAAAGCAGGGTCTGAGCAAGAAGCCGAGCAGGCNCTCTCCAATGAGGAGGAAGCTGTTAGACAAATTATTGGAGAATTCGTCTTTGGCACGGACGACGAGACTATGGAGTCAGTCGTTTTAGATATGCTGCGCCAAAGAGGCTTGACTTTGGCAATAGCAGAATCTGTTACGGGTGGCATGGTTGGAGCCAGATTAACTTCCGTTCCGGGTTCCAGCGATGTACTCAAAGGATGCGTTGTTGCTTATGCAAGTGAAATAAAATTTAAAATGCTAGACGTCCCTGAAGGACCCGTTGTGACCCCCGATACGGCGCGCGCCATGGCTGAAGGCGTAAAAAATGTCTTAGGCGCTGATGTTGGAATCTCAACTACTGGAGTTGCCGGTCCTACAGAACAAGAGGGACAACCGGTAGGCACTGTGCATTTGGGTCTCGCTATTGGAGAACACATCGAAGCGCAAGTCACGCACCTTCCAGGCGACCGCGCGAGAATAAGGGAATACGGTGTGATCAGTTTACTTAATTTTCTTAGGCTAAGATTATTAGGCCGGGACGCGAATACTCCTTTTGCAGGTAAAACCCGATGAAACAAATTTTTCATCGGCTTATCACCATTGTGATAGCGTTTATAAATATCGAAGAGTATTCTGCCGCCGTATAATCAGAGAAAAGAGTAAACTTAATGTCAGACGACAACCTTCTTATCGATGCCACGACAAAAATCTTTGAGGATCTATGCGACCCGCAAAACATCAATGCAGCTAAAGACGATTCATGGAANCAACTGTTATGGAAGGCTCTGGAGGAATCTGGACTCACATCCGCATGGGTGCCAGAAAAGTTTGGAGGCGCGGGCGCAAGTATATCAGACGGGTTTAGCATTATAGAAGTGGCCGGCAAATTTGCCGTCCCAATAGCACTCCCCGAGACATTATTGGCAGGTTGGCTGCTTTCAAGGGCAAATATAAATATTCCCGACGGTATGATGGCAGTTGCACCCACTCGCCCAAGAGACAAGCTAACCATTAATTCAAATGGAACTTTAAGTGGACAGGCAAGAGGCGTGCCGTTCGCAAGCGACGCTGATCACNTTGTAGCCGTACTTGAAGACACNGGGTCCACCAAAGTTGCGCTGATAGCTAGAAACAGTTGTGAAATTAAACCGTCTTCAGGACTCTCNGGGGACCCTCGCGATACCNTTTTATTTGATAACGCGGATCCGATAAGTCTTCAGGAACTGGAGGGTGATCTCAGCTACAGATCTGTGCAGCTTATGGGAGCTACTATTCGGTCTGTTCAGATCGGCGGCGCGCTAATGGCAATTCTAGAATTAGCAACGGAACATGCAAAGACACGAGTGGCATTTGAAAAACCAATAGCAAAATTTCAAGCGGTTCAGCATAACTTGGCAAGATTAGCTAATGAGACAGCAGCTGCAGTGGCAGTAGCGAGTTCTGCCGCTGATACGATGTCAAATAGTTCCGATAATGACGAAGCAATCTTTTTTGAAGCGTCATCGGCAAAAATCCGAACCGGTGAAGCTGTTGGTGAAGGGACAGCGATAGCCCATCAAGTTTTTGGAGCTATCGGCTTTACCGAAGAACATATATTGCATCGTTTTACCCAAAGGCTTTGGGATTGGCGGGACGATTTTGGCAATGAAAGTGAGTGGGCTGTAGAATTAGGCGAGTTAATTGCTAAAAATGGTCCGGAAGAACTTTGGCCCCTTCTTACTACACGTTAAAACTAAAAAGAAAGATTTGAATATGAGTCAGTCGATAAATTTCGATCCCATTCGTCTCCCTCCAGAAGCGGAAGAACTTAGGCTTGAGGTGAGAAAATTTTTGGCTGAAGAAATTGCGAATGGAAGTTTTGACCCTTCCTCCACTGTATTAAAAAGCGGATTTGATAGAGAATTCAGTAAAAGAGTTGGGAAGCGGGGATGGATAGGAATGACCTGGCCTAAAAAATATGGCGGGCATGAAAGAAGCTTCCTCGAACGCTACGTTGTTACGGAAGAGTTTCGCAGTCAGAATGCCCCTGTAACATCGCACTTTACAGCAGACCGCCAAAGTGGACCAGTTCTCTTAAAATACGCGCAGGAGCATATTAAACTAGACATCTTACCCAGAATAACGGCGGGGGACTGTTGCTTTTGTATTGGCCTTAGTGAACCAAACTCGGGGTCAGATTTGTTTGCAGCAAGTACGAAAGCTACCCCAACCAACGGAGGGTACCTAATAAATGGGACAAAATTATGGACATCAAACGCCCACCAGGCTGATTACATGATTGGCCTTTTTCGCACATCTCCCCCAACTAAGGAGAACCGTCGACACGGCCTCACACAATTTTTAGTTGATCTCAAACAGCCAAACATAACCGTTAACCCAGTTAGAAATATGGCTGGCAAACATGACTTTAACGAAGTTGTATTTGACGATTTATTCATACCAGAAGACCACCTTTTAGGAGAGGTTGACTCGGCTTGGAAGCAAGCTACAAGCGAACTAGCTTATGAAAGAAGCGGCCCGGAACGGTTTCTTGAGACTTACTATATGCTTCCCGAATTAGTGCGCGTACTCGGCAAAGAACCGGACATTAGGGCCAAAGAAGGTGTAGGCCGGCTAGTAGCTCAATTACACACCTTAAGAAGAATGTCTGTTTCTGTTAATGGAATGCTCCAGGCTGGAAAGGAACCTGTACTTGAAGGATCAATAGTAAAAGACGTCGGAACAATATGGGAGCAAGCCCTACCATCTAAGGCTCGTGAGCTAGCTTCTTTCATAGATGATGAGCCTGGAAACAGGACAAACTTTGATGAATTATTGCAGTTTTCGACCAATATTGCTCCAAAGCTCACCATACAAGGTGGAACTACTGAAGTTCTAAGAGGAATCATCGCTCGTGGACTAGGCTTACGTTAAAAAAGGTATCTCATGATTGACCTAAAACCACTTTTATCTCCCAGGTCGGTTGCTGTTATCGGAGCGTCACCTGACGTCGGAAGTTTACGAGGGAGGATCGTCAGGGTCCTGAACTGTCATGATTTTAATGGGAAGATTTACCCTGTAAGCCGCTCTCACAAGAATATTTTTGGAGAACCAGCCTTTTCATCTATTTTAGACGTCCCTGAAACCGTTGAACTTGCGGTGCTTATTATTCCGGCGGAGTATGTCCTGCGAACCCTTGAGGACTGCAACAAAGCCGGCGTAAAGGCGGCGTTAATTCTATCATCGGGTTTTGCAGAAGACAGCTCGTCGGCCGGAAACGACCTGCAGGCGCAATTATCTGAATTTGCTAACAAATCAGGAATGATAATCAGCGGTCCAAACTCAGAGGGCTTTGTAAATACTAAAAATAAACTATGTCCAACTTTTAGTCCTACGGTAGATGGCGAAAATATAGACTTAACACCATCTTGGGAAGTTAAGGCGCGTGTCGCGGCAATAGCACAAAGTGGCGGAATGGGTTTTGCATTTTTCGATAGAGCACGGCCAAAATATTTACCATTTAGCTATATAATAACTACAGGCAATGAGGCCTGTATAGAAAGCCTAGACTACGTTGAATACTTAATAGAGAAAAATGAGGCTGATGTTTTTTTATTGTTTATGGAGGACGTAAAAACCCCATCAAAACTTTTACGTGTGGCCAAAAAGGCATTAGTTGCCGGCAAGCCAATTATCTTAACAAAGATTGGCCGATCAGACGCCGGCGCCCGGGCGGCAGCCTCACATACTGCCTCATTAGCAGGCTCCTATACCGCCTATAAAACTGTTTTTGATGAATATGGTATTATAGAGGGTGAAGATATCGAAGAAATGGTCGATATTGCTTCTGGTTTTATATATTTTGGCGACCGCTTACCAGAAGGTAAACGGGTAGGTATCTTCACTGCCTCTGGCGGAGGAGGAGGATGGATGGCAGATAGTTGTGGAGTACATGGGCTAGATGTGCCGATATTGGATGCCAAGACGCGAAAAGAAATCGACCAATATCTTCCAAGTTATGGCACCTCCCAAAATCCGGTCGACGGCACGGCAGGGGTTGTTAGAGAAGTTGGTTACGCGAATATAAGTCGAATGATTGCCTCTGCAGATAATGTGGACACTGTAATAACTATCGCTTCCACGAGAGTTCCTCACAAGCTTGTTGAGGAAGAGAATTTATTAGCGGAACTATCGAAAGAAACAAAAAAACCTGTAATGATTTGGAGTTATACGCTTCCCCATGACGAGTCCAGCCGAACACTTGCGGCCTCAGGCTTGCCATTATTCACTAATGTCAGAAATTGTACCCGCACAATATCTTTAATGCAGCAATACAAGGAGAAGAAAAAAAACTATTTGAACGGCAAAATTAAGGCCACGGCGGATTTAGATGGTAGATCCAATTTAGAAGAAGCAATAAGAAAAGAGTCGCTTAACATCACAGAGTTCCGCTCGATGGAGCTGCTTAACCAATATGGAATATCTGTAAACCGAGGCATTCTGGCTAAAGATGCAGGTTCAGTGGTAACCGCTGCAAAAAAACTGGGTGGCCCGGTAGCTTTAAAAATTCAATCCGCAGAAATACCACACAAATCTTCAGCCGGTGGCGTCAAGTTAAATTTGATAGGCGAACAAGAAATCATCAACGGTTTTAATGCAATTATTAAAAATATTGCAACCAATTCCCCAAAAGCAAAAATAGATGGTGTTTTAGTTCAAAAAATGGTTGAACCGGGCTTGGAGATTATACTCGGCATAACCAATAAAGATGGCTTTGGTCCAATTTTGATGGTTGGCTTTGGTGGAACTAGTGTAGAGACTAGCGGAGACGTAGCCTTTGCACTTTGCCCGGTTACACCTGAAAGATGTGAGAGCTTGCTTGGAAAGTTGAGGGGTAATATTCTATTAGATAAAAACAAATATGACCTTCGGCCCCTATTCTCGCTGATGACAAACCTTTCTAACTTTGCGATGAGCATGCAAAAATTAATCTCCGAAATCGATCTCAACCCCGTTATCATGCACTCAGCGGGTAATGGAATATCTGTAGTTGATGCACTAATGGTAAAATTTGACAAAAGTATGGAAAATAGGAGCTAATTAATGGCACAGTTCAAAAATTATGATGACATTGGCGTATCGGCCGAAGGCCATGTGGCAACAATCGAAATCCAACGTCCACCGCACAATTTTTTTGATTATTCCCTTATTCAGCAAATAGCTGACGCGATGGAAACCATAGATGACGATAACAATCTTCGGTGTGTTGTCTTATGCGCCCAAGGAAAATCTTTTTGCGCTGGTGCCAATTTTGGATCGGATGGAAGCACAGCAAATCGAAGTCAGGAAAATAGCCCAACAGATAAATCTTCGCACCTTTATGTTGAAGCTGTTCGACTTTTTGCTACTAAGACACCTATTGTTGGCGCCATCCAAGGAGCGGCGATTGGCGGAGGTCTGGGCCTAAGTCTCGTCCCAGATTTTCGTGTCGCCTGCCCAGAGTCACGGTTTGCTGCTAATTTCACGCGGTTGGGATTTCACCCCGGCTTTGGACTAACACATACCTTACCAGCATTAATAGGAAACCAACGGGCCACTTTGATGTTTTATACTAGCCGCCGAATCAAAGGTGAGGAAGCATATGACTGGGGGTTAGCGGATATGCTCGTTCCTTTAGAAGAAGTAAGATCAGCAGCCATTGAACTAGCCAAAGAAATAGC
>NZVJ01000026.1 GCA_002701455.1 Rhodospirillaceae bacterium | reverse complement strand
TAATTCTTATAAGAATACAGCTAACACGCCGGTGTATGCATAGATTTCATCTCTGCTAATTTCACCGTTTGCGAAAAACCCCACTAGTGGAAAATCGCCTAGCGTTTCCTTGATAATATCGACCTCCCTAGCGGACCGTGAGAATTGGTTAGGACCCCTTGCGGCACATGAAATATAAATCCCGCCCCTAATATCTTTTTTGCCAATTCTACGTTTTAAATCCTCAGACATTCTATACATGTCTTTGACTGCGCTTTCTCTGTCGCGACGGCAAAAAAGTAGTTTATCCCCGTCAGAAATATTTTCTGAGATAGCTATAATCTTATTTTCGGGGTCGAGGCCAACCAAGTTTCTTACGGTGTAATCTGCTTTATCAGATCCGGCTATTGGAAACGCAATAAAGATTGTGCCGCCCATTTTTTGAAAATCGTGCTGAAATTCTTCTCCTATAGTTTCTAAGAGAATATCAAAAGCGGGCCTTCCATCCATTTCGAAAACAATATTTTTTTGTGACTTAGTAATCGTATATATCTCACTTATTGGACTACAGCCTTGACTGAGTCCTGTTAGAACTTCACACATCTCGGGTGACACCAACGCCCCACTTACTGCTTTCCCAGACTGATCTGAAACATGCGGGCTTCCACCAGACGCCGCAGTTAGCCCCCCTATCAGATAGCTGTTTGTTTCTTGGGCAAGGTTCTCAATTGCCTGCGGGGTAGTCGGCTGCCTGGGATCGGCGTGGGTGATCGCAAGAGGCATGTAAGCCTGTTCTAGCCAGCTTTTTTCGGTTTCTCTGATTTTGGAGCCCGTGTTTTCGTCTCCAGAAAATATTTTGAAGCTTCCCTTTGGCAAGTCTAGGAGGAGTGCCGTTGCTGACGTTTCACCATAAAACTCGCCAACATTACTTAAAACACCGTATCCGGCGGCACCCAACCAATCATTGCAATTGGTTTCTAGTCTTAATCGATTGAGAATGTTTTCCAAATTTGGGAGAAGGTCCTCTGAAACATATAAAATACCGAGATTACCTCTGGCATTCTCCAATTGAGAACAAAGTTCGCTGATTGTGTCCTCCCAAACGGATTTTATGCTGGTCGCGCTAAAAAATTTTCTGCCTGAAGTGGTCATTATGCTCAGTCCTGCTTTCTAGTTAGAGCGCTAGCTTATTTCCAAAGGCCTCTTGTTTCTAGGTTTTGGACACAATTATTTTTTAGTAAATTATTCAATCTTCTTCCGAAAGAACCTGCTCAACAGCTGAAATTAGTTTTGGGGAAGTTGGGCTAGTACTTGAGGCAAACCAGTCAACGGGCTTTCCCTGTTTATTTAATAAAAACTTATAGAAATTCCAACGTGGCTTTGAAAGGGTACCAAGTTGCTTGGTTGCCCACAAAAAAAATGGGTGTGCTTTTTCGCCCTTAACTCGTGTTTTTTTTGTCATGGGAAAGCTAATGTTGAAGTTCACTTTGCAAAAATTTTTGATTTCTTTCTCCGTTCCCGGCTCCTGGCCTCCAAAATCGTTCGATGGCACGCCGAGAACAATCAATCCGTTCTCCTTATATTTCTCCCACAAACTCTGGAGNCCGTTATATTGTTGAGTGAAACCACAACGNGACGCAGTGTTTACAACTAATATNGCCTTTCCGGTNTAGTCAGATAGAGAGATGTNCCCTCCTTCTATNGATTGAAAAGTAAACATATGAGCTGACTCCGCGTTTGCTGCTGTCCAAGATTGAATCAANANACCGAAAGAAATTATCAATATTCTCTGCCACATCCGTCNATACCCTATTCGGCATCAAGGNTTCAGGTNCCNATTAGTAAGATCAGTATACCAACTACGAGTGCTATAATTCCTANNAGCTCACTGAAATTACTTTTTTCCTTAAAAAATAGNTAGGAAGCAATAAAAGTAAACACTAGTTCAATTTGGCCNAACGCTCTAACGTATGCAGCGTTTTGNAGGGTCATGGCAGTAAACCAGCATGCAGAACCNAGCATTCCGCTGAACCCGACAAGTCCCGCTACACTCCAATTTTTGATTACATTTGTTATTTCACCNGGTTCCTTTGCAATCAGGTAGGCTGACATTAGTATCGTCTGCAGTATTGTAACGCAGGCTAGTGTGAATGCTGCCTGAATGGCGACGCCTTCACCGCCCAAGGATAAGGACGCCGCTCGGTAAGAAATTGCTGAAATCCCGAACATCGTACCCGAGGCAATTCCAATAAGGGCAGTCTTCTGCAGAAGCGAGGAAAATAAACTTTTTAGTCCTGTTTCTTGTCGGGCAGTTGAAATAGCCATTACTGCTATCAGGCTGACTGCTATGCCGAGTATAGCGCCTGGCGTTAGTGTGTCTCCTAAAATTACGAGACCAAAAATAGCTGTCTGAGCTGTTTCTGTCTTTGAGTAAGCAGTTCCTACAGCAAAATTTCGGAAAGAAAAAAGATACACCAAAAGAGCGGTTGCTATAATCTGTGTTATCCCACCCAACATGCCAAAAAATATAAATTCCGCGTTTGGATCTGGCATTTTGAGACCAAAAATTTGATTAAGTATTGCCAAGTAAATAAGAGCGAATGGAACTGCGTAGAAAAAACGAACATAAGTGGCACCAGCCGTGCTGAGGCGAGACTTTAGGTGTTTTTGGAGGGCGGATCTTAAATTCTGCGAAAACGCAGCAAGTATTGTTATAGGTATCCATAATTCCATAATAAATTAACCTCAGAATGATTATCAGCTGTCGCCTAAGGATTTATAATTATTAATCCTAATTGTTTACAGCTCTGACTTTCGAAAATAATCTTGCGATGTGCCAAATGACTATTTGAAAAGTGTATATTTTTCAAACCAAAACTCGGTTTAACTTCGAGCGGTGCGCCTGATTTGGCAGTCCTTTCTCTTGAGTGCTTCTGGTTGGAGTGCGGTCCCCAATCCTGCGGCGTTGGGCGCGGAAATTCTGCCGTTATTCAACGGAGGGAGACTAGTCATCAATTCAGTATACCAGCCAAAATAGAATGCTCTTACTATTTCCTGAATCTCACAATTTTTTGAAGCCATTGCGAGATGCGTAGAAGCCGTTAAAGCAACGGGACCCGTACAATCGTGAAAAGCCACGGGAACGTGCCAGGCCTCCGCCATTGTTGCTACTTTTTTAGCTTCGGTAAGGCCGCCACACCAAGCAATATCCATTATTATTAAACTAAGTGAGTCTAGTTCCAGGAGATACCTGTAATCGGCAATGCCTCCGCGTGTTTCGCCTACCGCTATGGGGCATGAAGTAGACCGAGCTACCCTATCCAAGGACCCGAGATGATCCATGAAAACGGGATCCTCAACCCAATAGGGTGAAAATTGTTCCAGTTCCCGAGAAATTTTGACGGCATTTGGTCTATCCCAGAGGGCGTGAAGCTCGGCCATAACATCCATTTTGTCACCGACAGATTTCCTTATTTTCTCAAATGGCCCTAGGGCTTTTTTCATATCAGCGCTCGAGATATGATGTCCGTTTGATAACTCAGCCGCATAGTCAAATGGCCAAATTTTCATACCGTCTATACCCATTTCAAGAAGAGAATTTGCTAGGTCGTCGGCATTATTTAGAAACGCGTCAAGATCTTCGTAAGGTCCCTCTGTAGTATCTAGTCCAAAATTGTCTGTGCCTTGGCCAGAACTTTTTCGCACATATCGGTAGCCAGCACATGTATTATAGACTCGTATGTCATCTCTGACAGCGCCCCCGAGCAGTTGGTGAATAGGCTGGTCAGTTGCCTGACCCCAAATATCCCAAAGTGCTACGTCTATAGCTGACCGGCCACGTTGTTCTGCACTTGCGCCGCTAAAACCCACATAGCCAATAAGCTTNGAATGATGTTTGGAAATAAGCAGGGGGTCCTCGTTTAAAATCATTGGCGCAATGGTTTCGTGTATATGAGCTTCCGCTGCACCCGGCCCATAGAATGTTTCACCCAGCCCGACTATACCGTCATCTGTGAAAACTTGCACCCATAGTAAGTTTGGGAACTCATCTATACGAATAGTTTCTATTGCGCTTATTTTCATTACTTCTTCCGTTTCTTTTTATTGAAAATGCAAAATCTAAGATTTACGTTCCAGTGCTTCTTTTAAACTATTGACAGCGTGCTCGACTGATCTGCTGAGATTTAACTCCCATGTCTTTAAATCAGAAGTGTAGTTTCCATCCGAAAATAATATACCACGAGAGGAATTAACTACACCGCCCTCAAAACCGCTAGTTCGTTTAACGAAGGCCCTAACGGCATCATCGGCTCCGCCACCTTGTGCCCCATAACCCGGTATCAAAAATAGTGCATTTGGCAGTATCTCACGAAGTCTATCTGCCTGTTCCGGATATGTCGCACCAACTACAATTCCTATCGATGACCAACCAGTATCCGGTCCTGTGAATTTATCAGCAATTGGCTGCAAGGATTGGCCGATGAATTCGTAGAGAGGTATGTTTTCAACATGAACATTCTGATAGTCACCTGATCCAGGATTACTTGTTTTGACCAAAATAAAGATCCCGCGTTTATTAACGGCCACTTCGTTCAAATAAGGTTCTAGCGTGTCCTTTCCTAAAAACGGGTTTATTGTTAAGGCGTCGGAAAGGAGCGGCGCTTCATCGGTTAAATACGCCTCCGCATATGCCGCTGCCGTACTGCCAATATCTCCTCTCTTGGCGTCCATAAGAACCAAAATGTCGTTACTTCGAGCATATTTGGTTATTACATCTAACGCTCTGATGCCTCGCCATCCAAGTTTTTCAAAAAAGGCTGACTGAGGTTTTATTATTGCCACTTTTCCAGCAATCATATCGATAACGGCTTTTAAAAAACTCTCTATGGCAGGAGCTGTCCGCGGATCGTTTGGCTTCATTGTGCCATCGCAGAACAAGGGAGGAATTTTGTCTAAGTAAGGATCCAGGCCTACACAAAGTGGATTGCCGATATGGCGAGTGCTTTGAACGAGCCGGTCTCCGAAATGCATTTACTGGTTCCCTTTTAAATATATATTTCAGAGTTTAAACGTACCGAACTTCGTCTTTTTATACCATGGGTTAGAAAGAAAAAATTATTTTGGACAAGTTTATTTAATGTACTATTTAAAAACGGAACAAGGTGGTGGAATGTGGTTAAATATAGAGCTGGGGGCATTCGATGTCGCTATTGAAATCTGACGACCCCGCGGCATTTTCTGAATTTAGGACTGAAAACAATACAGGTCTACTATTCACTTCAGACCATAATGGGGATGCTATACCCAAGCAGCTTGAGTTGCTCGGCGTTCCGAAATATGAATTAAGACGCCATGTGGCTTATGATATTGGCATAAATGCCGTCTCACACTACTTATCGAAAAGATTCAGTGCACCTCTAATAACTGCCAATTATTCTCGGTTAGTTATAGATTGTAATAGAAGTCCCGGTAGTCCGGGATCTATCCCTCCTGTTTCAGATCAAACCGTTGTTCCCGGAAATATCGATCTCGATCAACACCTGCGGAGACAGAGGGAAGAGGAAATATTTTACCCTTACCATTATGCTATCGAGCGACATTTGAAGCGGTGGCAACCGGCAGCGGATCAGTACAAAAGGCAGGTATTGATTGCTCTTCACAGTTTTACGCCAGTGATGAATGGCGTATTCAGGCCATGGCAAATAGGGATTTTATGGAAAGATGATAAGCGCTTAGCGCAGCCGCTCATAACCAGTTTGAGCGAAGACAAGACTTTGAATATTGGGGATAACCAGCCGTATTCAGGAAGTGAACCCGCTGGTTATACTTTTCTCAAGCATGTGCCTGAGCATAACCTTGTTTCTATAGCAGTTGAGTTTAGGCAAGATTTAATAGAGTTCGGTTCTGGAGCAGAGAAGTGGGCGGAAAATTTTGCCTTATCATTTGAAAAAATTTGGCCTACTTTAAGTTTTTAAGTGTTAGCTTAATCCAAGTCTTGTAATTTTAGATCGCACCTCTAACCTGATTTCTGACAATGATTGGTGAAATAAAAAGAGACTAATAAGCAAATAATTAACGATTGGAATTATTATGGCAAGTCCCGACGAGCAATTTGATGAGCAGACAAAACTGGAATTAGAGGCAGCAGCTTTCCGGCGTTTAATGGCGCATTTGGACGAGCGCAAGGATGTCCAAAATATTGACCTTATGAACTTGGCAGGGTTCTGCCGAAACTGCATGTCCAAATGGTACTTGGCTGCAGCGGAAGAACGTGGCCAATCTCTAGATTACGAGGGTGCACGAGAAATAGTTTATGGTATGCCTTATCCCGAGTGGAAGGATAAATTTCAAACAGAGGCGTCGCCGGCGCAAAAAAAAGCATTCAGCGAAAATATCGAGAAGTGACCGATTAGGCTCCTCATTGCTGCGAGTGCGATTACAAGCTAGTGATATAGTTACTAGATTGACAGCTTTTGATCTTCTCCAGGTCGGGATATGATATCAATCCAGTTNATTATCATTCTTGTAAAAAGTGCTTTCTGAAGAAAGGAAAAATAATGCCAGACGCAGGTGCTTCTAAGCTAACGTCAAAACATTGGGATTTTGATATTTTAGTTGTCGGTGGAGGCTTGGCGGGTCTTTATTCCATTTACCGTTTTCGCAGAATGGGCCTTTCCGTCAAGGTATTAGAAGCTGGAGACGGGGTGGGTGGCACCTGGTTTTGGAACCGTTATCCAGGCTGTCGCTGCGATGTAGAGAGTATGGAATATTCCTACTCTTTCGATGAGAAATTGCAGCAAGATTGGAAATGGCCGGAGCGGTACGGCACGCAGCCAGCAATTTTAGAATATATTAATCACGTGGCAGAGCGTTTTGATTTAATGAGAGATGTTCAGTTAAATACACGCGTTACCGATGCTGTCTTTGATAAAGATAAAGGCATTTGGACCTTAAGTACCGATACAAATGAGACGTTTAAAGCGCCGATATGCATAATGGCTACTGGGAACCTGTCCACACCAAGAAAACCGGACTTCCCTGGTTTAGATGTATTTAAGGGTGATTGGTACCATACTGGCCTCTGGCCTAAAGAGGGGGTTAATTTCTCTGGTAAGCGGGTGGGAGTGATTGGCACTGGTTCTTCAGGTGTTCAAATGATGCCGCACATAGCTCGGGAAGCAAAACATTTAACAGTTTTTCAACGCACTGCAAACTTTAGTCTGCCAGCACGAAATGCTCCCCTCAATCCAGAAAAAGAGCGGAAGCACAAGGCGGAATATGTAGAGCGCAGAAAAGCTGCCTATGATACGCCATTTGGCATAGCAGGATTTCCGCCTCCAACGAAATCAGCACTGGAAGTAACAGAAGAAGACCGCATGAAAAGTTACGAGGCGAAATGGCAGGAAGGCGGCAGTATTAGTTATCTTTATGCCTACACTGATTTATTGCTTAATAAAGAATCTAACGATACCGCGTCTGAGTTTGTTAGAAACAAAATTAGGGAAACCGTCAAAGATCCTGAGACTGCCGAATTGTTATGTCCAGATAATCATCCTATCGGTACAAAACGGCTTATCTTAGACAGTCAATATTATGAAATTTTCAATGAAGATCATGTCGAACTCGTCGATGTCAGAAATGCACCAATAACAGAAATAACCGAAAGCGGCATACAAACCACAGACCGTCATTATGAGTTAGACGCAATCGCGTTTGCTACAGGTTTTGATGCAATGACCGGCGCTATGCGAGAGATAGATATAAGGGTTAATGGCGGCCCAACCCTTGATGAGCAATGGGAGGCAGGGCCTAGGACCTATTTAGGATTGATGGTGGCTGGTTTACCTAACCTTTTTATGATTACGGGGCCCCAGAGTCCTGGTGTAAAAAGTCAAATGATCTTATCGATTGAATGGCACGTTGACTGGATTGCTGATTGTCTTAAACACATGAAAGATAACAAATTCAATCGGATAGAGGCCACGACCGAAGCGCAGGAAAATTGGGTAAAACATGTAAAAGACGTTGCAGACTCCACACTTTATCCTCTCGCCAACTCTTGGTACATGGGTGTAAATATACCGGGTAAACCAAAGGTCTTTATGCCTTATGTTGGCGGTGTACACACGTATACGAAGGAATGTGATCGGGTGGTTGCAAATGGATATGAAGGTTTTGTAATGTCCAGGGAGGAAATTAGCGTTACTTAATACTGAACGATACTTTCTAAAACTTTGACATTAAGCGGGACCAGTAATCGCATCTGATTCCGGCGGTAAAGGTGATATAATTTGTCTTCGCAGCGTGCTTTGGAAACTAGCAGGTCACTAGTAATGATGGGCTGGTTTTTTTGTGCTCTATTTTTCTTTTATGCGTTTGTCTTACGTGTAGCTCCAGCTGTAATGGTTGAAGAACTGATGCGGGAATTCACCGTTGGGGCAGCCATTTTAGGTTATTTATCAGCGACCTACCTCTACATTTATGCAGCACTTCAAATTCCTCTTGGTTTAGTGGTGGACAAATACGGACTGCGTGGCGTAGTTGCGGGTGCCTGTGCGGTATGCGGTATTGGTTCAGTTGTCTTCTCGCTGGCTGAAAACGTATATGTGGCTTATCTGGGCAGAGGTCTCGTGGGTGCGGGAGCAGCNTTTAGTTTTGTAGGGGCTTTAAATATGGCTGCCAGGTGGTTNCCTTCTCGATTTGCCGTGTTGGGAGGATGGGCGCAGATGATGGGCTCGGTGGGAGGCTTTGTAGGTCAAGCACCACTCAGTATGGCTGTTGCTGCTTTTGGTTGGCGAAGCTGTAATTTAAGCCTTGGAGCAGGAGGGATATTTTTAGCGGTGTTATTATTGTTCACCGTTCGGGATCCTAAGAAAAATGGGAATTCAAATGATAATCTTTCCATCTGGCTTGGTCTTAAATATGTGTGCACGAATTCACAAACTTGGCTTGCAACTTTAGCTGCAGCCGGCCTAACAGGAACTTTATTAGCCTTTGCTGGCTTGTGGGGAGTTCCATATTTAATGGCCGCAAGAGAGATAGATAAACCGAGTGCAGCTAGCTTTATCTCGATAATCTTTATTGGGTGGGCTGTTGGAGCGCCATTTTTTGGGTGGTTGTCAGATAGGATTGGGAAGCGTCGTGTTTTATTGCTTTGTGGTACCGCCGGTGCAGCATTGACAATTAGTACAATAATCGTTTTCCCAAAATTATCGACAATTTTGATTATTCCTGTCTTAACTTTGAAAGGATTTTTTTCGGCTTCAATGATTCTAGGGTTTGCTCTTGCGAAAGAGAATAATCCGGCTGAGTCAAGTGGTGTGGCTCTTGGTTTAATAAATACTTTTGTGGTTGGGAGCGGGGCAATTTTGCAACCGGTAGTAGGTGTTTTGCTCGATTACACATGGTCTGGTCAAACGAGTGGGGGTGTGAGGATTTTTGATGTTGAGGCTTTTCAGGTCTCAATGGCAATTTTACCGCTCATTTGTTTATTGAGCTTTGTATCCGCATTTTATATACGCGAGCCTCATTCAATCCAAAATACATCATAGATAGTTTTTCGCAGTAAATTGATGCCAGTATTTTGATTATATGTACTTCTCATTACTTGAAGGGTTGTATTAAAAAGTTAATGTGATAGAGATATTGTTTAAGACAAGGCTGTTAGAAAGTAGAATACTTTTAGTAGTTTAGACGACTGGATGTAAAATGGCGGAAGGCGAAGACTGGCAAGACCGAATTTCTAGCCAAAACATTGAAGAAGCTGACTCAAAAAACGCTGAGGGATCTGCGAAAACCAAAGACGAGGCAGAGTCTTGGCAGGACCGCATCTCAAGTGGAACAAAAGACCAAAAAACAAATCCCGACCCGCTCGCTGGTTTAACTGCTGAACAAAAGCAGACCTTACTTCTCATAAAAAACGCAATGTCTGGCCATAAAAAATGGCTGGCAAAGAAAAGTGGCGGAAAACAAGCAGATTTTTCAAAAAAAGCCTTTGAGGGGCAAAATCTAGAAGGATGGCAGCTAGCAAAGACAGTTATGGCTGGGACCAATTTAACAGGGTCGACGCTAAAAGGTGCAGACTTGACAGAGGCGGATATGTTTGGTGCCACGCTTAGTGACGTGGACCTCCAAAATGCAAACCTGGAAGGTGCTGTCTTGCGCGGTGTTTCGTTAAAAGGCGCAAACCTTACTAACGCAAATCTGAAGGATGCGGATTTGCGTGGAGGCGTAATGATGGGTGCAGATGGAGCTGCATCAATGGGGAGTGAAAGGTCGGATCTAACAGCATGTCTAATGGATTATGCCCAAGGAACGCGAGCCAAAATGGCCAACGTTGATTTTCAGGGTGCAAGTTTGGTAGGCGCAAATTTAGAGGGCGCTCAGTTGTTCGGATCAGACCTATCGGACGTTGATTTATCATATGCTAATCTCAAAGACGCTGACTTGTCAGATACGAGACTTACTAATACTAATTTAAATGGGGCTGATGTTAGAGGAGCAAAATTTGCTAACGCTACAGTAGAGAATGTCAGTATGCGCGGCACTAAAACCAGCGAAAATTCGTTAGATGGCCTTGATGAGTCGGAGATAGATATAGGTGACGCGCCCAAGGTCATTAATTTTGATGAAATGGATCCAGAAGTACAAGACAAGTTGGAAAAACATAAAAAATGGATTAGTACCAATGGGGTCGAGGGTGAGCGAGGCAGTCTAGATGGCCTAGACTTATCATATCACGATCTCAGCGGACTTGACTTGTCCGGCATACAAATGAGAGGTGGAAAACTTAGAGGAGCACAGTTGAAAGCATGCAGCCTCATTTTGGCCGATTTGGGCGGGACAGATATATTTGATGCTAACTTATGTGATGCAGTTATTATTGGGACAAATTTAGCCGGCGCAAATCTTAAGCGTTGTAACCTAACAAATGCTGAGATGGGCGAAATAAACATAGTTTCCAAAGATGGCACTGATACTGGCCGGTCTCACAGAACAAACTTTCAACAAGCAAATCTAGTTAGGGCAAATACAAATGGTTGTAATTTGGATGGGTGCGTTCTCGAAGAGGCAATCCGAGATAACTGAAATTAGCTAGTTACTTTGGGCTGCTTTTGCCAAACAGATCAGAGTGTTGCAGTCCGATATAATAAGGTTCGTCCCCGTCAAGAAAAACGTTTACCTTCGCATTGTAGCAAATGTGTTCGAATCCATGTTTATCGATCACCCGCATCTTTTGGTTCTTGAAGGTCCCATTTTCCTTTTTAGGCCCCGTTATATAGGACGAAAACTTCTCTACTGGATTGCCAAATAACGGCATTCCGTGAAATTCTTTTAATTTCTCGCTAGCTACTTCCATCATTCTTTCGGGATTTAGAGGACTTTCTCCTTCTTTCCCCGGTCGAGTGAAAGCACCGATTACAATCTGGTGTGTATTGGTTTTACCTATAAGCCGGGCGACGTCGATAGTTACATCGCCAACTATGTACTCATCGCTAGTATATAAAACATCTCGTCCAGGCGCATAAAAAGAATAATGGCTTCCAAGGCCTGCCGCGGTTCTAATATCAGGAGCAGCATTTTTTTCTGTTATAGCTCGTTTTAACCCAGAGTAGTAAGTTAGAAAAAGTTTCATCAGCACAAAGAGTGCGATGTCTGCGTCTGGTCCAGTAAGACGATTCCATATGTAGAAGCCGTCCCCCGTGGTAGATCGCCTCATTTCCATAGGAAGGTTTTTTTGTTTACAGCTTTCTTCAGCTATATTTAAGGCAAACTCCAGAGTTGATAATTGGCTGGCTTGCGCTTCAGGAGTGTGTTTTGAAAAACCAACAATATCGAGTAATAGCACTGCTCGGTAATCAGTTTTGAAAGTTGCATAATTCCTGAAAATCTCTTCAACTTCAGCTTCAGTTAACCCAGCTTCGTCATCACCAATTGTGAATTCAAGACGAATTTCCATGGGCTCAGAGTCAACTAACNTGCTTGTTTGGCGAAACTCATCCACCGCCATCTGGCGTGGGCCATGAAAAACCCTACTTTCTGGGTTTTCTATATTAAACAATCTAACCTTTGGCACACTCAGTATATCAATNCCAAGTCTGGTGGGCATCCATGCAACTAATGAATTGCTTCCGAAGGCCCATAANTTGAAAAACAAACNATTAATCTGTTTTTTTAAAGGGTCTTTAAAGCCNGAAACATTCGCTTGGTCGACTATTTCATCCAACAAGTTTCTCCTGCACTAACTTATTCAATCATCCAATAGTAAACTATATGGCTGCGATCCGGGTACAAAAATGTTAAATTTCATCCTAATAATTGGGATAGATTAATCTTCAATCATTAATCTCTAAATATTATACGGAGGCTTATGCAAACCCGAAGGCGATACGGTAAATAATTCGCANCCCGTTTCTGTCACTCCGAGCGAATGCTCAAATTGAGCTGAAAGCGACCTGTCTCTGGTAACTGCGGTCCAACCATCCGGTAGTATTTTGACTGCATATTTTCCAGCGTTTATCATTGGTTCGATTGTGAAAAACATTCCCTTCTGAAGTGTTGTACCCATCCCGGCAGTCCCGTAATGCAAAATACTTGGTGCAGAATGAAATACACGCCCTAAACCGTGCCCACAGAAGTCTCTTACAACAGAAAACCTATTGCTTTCAGCGTATTCTTGGATCGCATGCCCTATATCGCCGACGGTGGCACCTGGTTTTACAGCTCCTATACCTCTCATAAGGCACTCATAGGTAATATCCATTAGACGCCCAGCTTTGACGGCTACTTTGCCGACACCGAACATCCGGCTTGTATCCCCATACCAACCATCAAGAATAACGGTAACGTCGATATTTAAAATATCACCTTCATCTAATTTTCGTCCGCCTGGGATACCATGACAGACAACATGATTTATGGAAGTGCATATNGATTTTGGGAACCCCTTATAATTTAATGGNGCGGGAACAGCGTTGTTGTCTAAAATAAAACCGTGGCACAGCTTGTCTAATTTTTCGGTAGTTACACCAGGCTGTACGTGAGGAGTTATAAAATCTAAGGTTTCAGCAGCAAGTTTACCCGCCTTGCGCATACCATGAAAATCTTCATCGTCATGGATATGGATGTTATTGGACTCCGAACCGACCATACTGAAAACTCTACGCTATTGTGGTTGAAACTGCATCAAAGGCTTACAAACTTAGCACGATAATTCTTGTCAGGGAAAGTCTGGGGATGATGAAAGTTAGTTCTAAAAATGAACGGAGTTTGTGCTGGAAAGCTTATCAAGAGGTGGAGAAAATTTCGTTAGATTTATCCCGTCAACTGCGGTTTTGTACTCTTCTATTGTCGGCGTTCTCCCAAGTATCGCAGATAGTACGACAACTGGTGTCGAAGCAAGTAAGGATTCTCCTTTTTTCTCGGGCGTATCTTCAACTACTCTACCTTTAAATAGCCGAGTAGTCGTGGCAAGAACCGTATCTCCTTTTGCAGCTTTCTCCTGATTGCCCATGCAGAGATTGCACCCAGGCCGTTCGAGGTACAGAATATTTTCATATTCTGTACGGGCCGAGTTTTTCGGTGCGTTATCATCAAATTCAAAACCTGAATATTTTTGCAGAATTCCCCAATCGCCTTCTTCCTTCAATTCATCAATAATATTATATGTTGGGGCGGTTACTACGAGGGGAGCGTTGAACTTTACGTCACCGGTTTTACTTTCCAGATTTCGAAGCATTTGGGCGACGATTTTCACATCGCCCTTGTGCACCATACAAGACCCAACAAAACCAAGATCGACTTTTTTGTCTGCCCCGTAGTAAGATATTGGTCTGATTGTATCGTGGGTGTATCGTTTTGAAACATCTATATTATT
>NZVJ01000025.1 GCA_002701455.1 Rhodospirillaceae bacterium | reverse complement strand
CAGAGAGGCGGTATACCGGATAAAGCCCAAGTCCGGCTTGCTTTTAGATATTTTAATACCCTTTATTTCCAAAGATCCGCTCAGTGTATCCCCTTGTCTAACGGGTTGAGGCCATAACATCTCTTCATGTCCCGGCGAACCTAGGGTCACTTCATAGGACAAGAACTTTCTATGCATCATCCTGAGCCAAATCAAAGCCGTGAGCCACCCGCTTGAAATTATACCCTCGAAAATAGTCTCTTTTGCCTTTTCTTCATCTATATGAAATGGAAATGGATCGTATTTTTCAGCAAATTCAACAATTTCATCTTTGGTTACCGTATAAGTTCCAAGATCAAAGTTATCTCCTTCATTGAAATCTTCGGCATAATATAAGTCTTTTGGCATAGGGTTTCCCATTACGTTTTGTTGAACTTTAGAGGAGGTGGTGCTGCTTAGGTGACTTGAACACCTGACCCTCTCATTACGAATGAGATGCTCTACCAGCTGAGCTAAAGCAGCACTAAAATTCTTCATAAAGGGTAATATGAATTATTTCAATAAGGTTATATTCAGAAACCGCAAATGTTACTAAGACAAATTTGCAAAGTCGTAAAAATTCAAAGTCTTTCTTTACGATTTCTGAGACTAAGATATACTAATCAGTGTTACATCTTTTTTTTGATTTAAGGCTTTTAGTACCATGGATGAGTCAAGAATCGCAAAGATCTGCGTAGAAAAGGGTCTGAAAATGACAGAGCCTCGGAAAGTAATTGCTCGGGTTCTTTCCGATGCTACGGACCATCCCGATGTAGAGGCACTTCATAGGCGNGTCAGAGACTTAGATTCCTCGATATCTATTGCCACGGTATACAGGACTATGAAGTTGTTNGAAGATACGAATATNGTCTCNAAAAGNGACTTTGGAGATGGACGAGCCCGGTACGAAGAGATCCAGGGAGATGAAGACCATCATCATCATTTAATCGATGTTCGGACTGGTAAAATAATCGAATTTTATAATGAGGAGCTTGAGAATTTAAAAGTAAAAATAGCCAACGAANTAGGCTACGAGCTTGTGGATCACCATCTGGAACTCTTTGGCAGTCCAATCTCAAAAAATTAATTTTCAGAATATCGGTCAATCAAATTANGTGNAGAAAGGATCCGAAAACAGATCCTTTTACTAAACCGGCAGAGCNCTTTAACTCCTNTGAAGAATCTTGCACAGAGAAAAGACTGTCACCGCCCGCGCTTGTGATGCAGGCGTAATGGAATTCGTGGGAACGGAAAACCTGGCCTTTTATACCAAACGGGCAGTCAGTTGTGAGTTTNCCCTGCCTGTATCCCAGCGAAAGCTTNGGGTTTTCAAAGCTTGTTTGTAAATCCAGAAGACCCGACATAGGAAACCTTGTTCCGGATGCGTCTGTGAGTGTCTTGCCTAATACCATAAAGCCACCGCATTCTCCGTAAACCCATTTGCCGGCCTCACTTGCTTTTCGCAAACCATTTAAAAAGGTTGTNTTCTTTGAAATCTTTTCAGCATGAAGTTCCGGATATCCGCCAGGAAGATATACAGCATCAGCTGAAACGTCTGGGCCTTCATTATTGAGTGGCGAAAAGTATGAAATTTTAACNCCGGAATTAGTCCAGCCTTCGAGAATATGATTGTAGGTGAAATTAAATGCAATGTCTCTGGCCACAGCAATATGCCGGCCTAAAGGTTTTAAAAAATTTGCGGGCGCCGGAGAGGAGATGCTGCTGTTGGAAGCCTCTTTAATTGCATCTAGGTCTACATTTATAGAGATCGACCGAGAAGCTTCTTGTATAAATTGTTCTAATGCTTNGAGTTCATCCGCCTGCACCAAACCAAGATGCCTCGATGGCAAACTCAGATCATTATTGCNTGGTATCATACCAAACACCTTGATGNCCGAGTNGGATAAAGCGCTTTCCATTAGTTTGCCATGGCGTTGGCTGCGTACTCTATTAAGAATTACACCGGCAAAGTCTAATCTTTTATCTAGGTCGCGGAAACCGTGGGCAAGTGCGGCGACGGATTGGGCTTGAGCACTGGCATCTATTACTAGTATTACCGGTATTCCAAGTTCAATTGCCANGCTAGCAGTTGAACCATTGCCGCTTTCGCCTGATTGAAGTGCTCCGTCAAAAAGGCCCATGACCCCTTCTATTAAAAATAGATCTGAGTTTTCAGCCGCTTCATTAGCTAAGTAGTGTAATTGGGATTTATTCATTGCCCAGCTATCGAGATTTACACACCGANCGCCACTGGCCTTTTCGTGNAACTTAGAATCTATGTAGTCAGGNCCAACTTTTGCAGCAGAAACTTTCAATCCCTTNTCCGCTAACGCACGCAAAATACCNAGCGTTATNGTTGTTTTGCCAGCACCACTNGTNGGGGCACTNATAATTATGCNNGGANNAGCCAAGNTTNTCNNATCCNGTCNTGCTTNGTTTNAAAATCNGCNAANGTTTCAACTNTNCCNNTGGGTTTAGGAACCTCGCTTAGCCAGTTAAGCATGCTCCTGAAATTCACTACTGGCCCTATCACAACAATTGACGGCGCCCTGACCCCGGAATTTTTTGAATCCCGCATACAAGAGCCTAACGAGGTCTCTAGAACAAACTGGTTGGGCAAGGACGCATTCGAAACTATAGCCATGGGTTCGTCATGCTGTCTGCCTGCTGCTAACAGAGAACTGACTATGGAGTCTAGATGTTTTATTGCCATATAAATTACAATGACGGGNGCGCTTTTACTTATCGAAGCCCAGTCAATAGTCGAAATTCCGCCTATAGCGTCGTGTCCTGTGACGAGGGTGACGGCGTGGTTCGTGTCGCGATGAGTAAGCGGTATCCCGGCATACGCCAGTCCTCCAATGCCTGAAGTTATTCCTGGAATAATTCTAAAAGGAATACCCGCTTCATAGAGCGCTGTAGCTTCTTCACCTCCCCGTCCAAAAACAAAAGGATCCCCTCCTTTCAGCCTAAGAACGCGCTTATTTTTTCTAGCAAGGTGTATTAATCTAAGAGAAATATCGACTTGCTTTGGTGAGGGCTTTCCACCTCTTTTACCTGCGAACTCAAGAGATGCCGATGGATTTGCCAGCTTTAAAATTTCCTTACTAACTAAAGCATCATAGACAATTATATCTGCCTGATGCAGACCGCTTAAAGCATGCAGCGTTAGCAATCCAGGGTCACCCGGTCCAGCTCCAGAAAGCCAAACACTTCCCCTCTTTAAGGCTATATCAAATTTAGGTACCAACATTTCTTAACAATATGTCATCGTTGATGTTTTTGCATACAAATAATAATGTAAAGGACAAGGTTTTGCTTTTGGAAAATGTATATGCTGAAGTTTAAAAAAATAAACAAAAAAAACAACACACCATTTGACACGAGCATCCTAGACGGTATCTCTGATCCAGTTTTAATCGTTGATGAGCAAGAGCTAGTTATTGATTATAACAAGGCATACAAGAGATTGCTCGAAGCCGACCCCTCAAAAAATTCTCTAAATGCGTTAACTAATAATAAAAATATTAAAAAAACCATCAAACAGTGTTTGACGGGAAATCCGACACCGCCAAGTGAAGTATATCTTCCTAATCCGATAGGTCTCTTTTTTGATGTTAAAATGTGGCGGTTGCCTGACCTAAACGCAAAAAGTCCGGTTTGGGCCATGATTGTTCTCTCGGACGTCACAAGTACAAGGCGTATGGAGCAAGTAAGGTCAGACTTTGTAGCAAATGTCAGCCATGAATTAAGGTCTCCCCTCTCCGCTCTTCTTGGCTTTATTGAAACCTTACAGGGCCCCGCAAGTAGTGATCCTGAAGCGAGTGCTCGTTTTTTATCAATTATGGAAAGTGAAGCCCAACGGATGGCAAGACTTATTGATGAGTTATTGACATTATCTAAAGTAGAGGCCGATGAACATATAACTCCCGATGATGTTATTTCAGTTGATCAAATAATAAGCGATGTCGCCGGTTTACTTTCGGTTCGCGCGATGGCTAAAGGGATGAAACTTCGAACTTTAGTAGAGAAAGATTTGCCGCCAATAACAGGAGATGCGGACGAATTAACACAGGTTTTTCAGAACTTATTATCAAACGCTATTAATTATGGTAGTGAAGATACGGATATTCGATTAGATATAGGCCTGGTTGAGAACCTTCCTGAAACGGGTGTTCCAGGTATATTTGTTTCGGTTACAAATCATGGTGAGGGTATTCCAGCCCAAGAGATTCCAAGACTTACAGAGAGATTTTATAGAGTGGACAAAGGTCGCTCTAGGTCTATGGGTGGCACGGGTTTAGGACTTGCGATAGTAAAACATATTGTTGCAAGGCATAGGGGGCACTTAGAAGTTAAAAGCGAAGTGCATAAAGAGACATCTTTTACTGTGATGTTACCCCGCTTTGACGAAAATATACTGTAGTTATCGTTGTCATGAAAATGTAACATATGCGTAACACTAGCGTCGTAACCGAGTAATATAAAGCGTTTATCAACATTAACGTAATTGATAAATTTTATGGAGATAAACGCAACAATGTTTAGGAAATCCCTAATTTTAGCAGCCGCAATTATTTTTTCATCTAGCCTGGCTCAGGCTCGTGATCAGATAAAAATAGTAGGCTCTTCAACTGTCTATCCCTTTGCAACAACAGTAGCCGAGAAATTTGGAAAAAAGACGTCGTTCAAAACACCAGTTGTGGAAAGTACCGGATCTGGAGGCGGGTTAAAACTTTTTTGTGCCGGTATTGGTGTCAAACACCCTGACATTACTAATGCCTCGCGCCGAATTAAGAAAAGAGAAGTATCGCGATGTGCAGAAAACGGGATCAAAGATATTGTTGAGGTGAAAGTTGGCTACGACGGTATTGTTTTGGCGAACTCCAAGAAATCAGAGAAGTTTAAACTTACCCGAAAGGATATATTCCTAGCGTTGGCAAAAGATATTCCAGCTGGGGATGGTAAACTCATTCCAAATCCGCACAAGACCTGGAAGGACGTTAACGCGGCTTTGCCAGCGATAAAAATTGAAGTATTGGGTCCCCCTCCAACATCGGGAACAAGAGATGCCTTTGCGGAACTGGCCATGGAAGGCGGGTGTAAGAAATTTAAGTGGATTAAAGCCATGAAGAAGGGTGATAAAANNCTTGGNATAAAAAAAGANAAAAANGCCTACAAGCGAATTTGCCACACNGTNNGNGAAGANGGCGCGTATATTGAGGCTGGCGAGAANGATAANATGATNATTGGCAAGCTCGAAGCAAANCCNAAAGCNCTCGGNATTTTTGGNTATAGCTTCCTNGATCAAAACGCNANTAAAGTTCAAGGNAGCACGATAGAAGGTAACGCGCCNACNTTTGAAAANATNGCAGAAGGCNGNTANCCNATCTCCCGNCCACTATACTTTTANGTNAAAAAAGCGCATATCGGCGTNGTCCCNGGGATNGAAGAATTCATGAATGAATTNGCNTCNGANANAACGTCNGGCCCNGACGGTTANTTAACCGATAAAGGGNTAATNCCNATGGGGACAGTTGAGAGGAAAGCNCGNGATAAAATGGTGGCATCACTTGGAAATNTGAAANTNTAANTTCNAGGGNTGTTATNGAAGNNGCANGGTTGGCGGTNNCTCGTAACGACCNCCAACCNTANCTTTNTNCNGNATGNCAAATATTGAGNNCNNNTTTTGTAAANCNATATTAGNCGTTTNTATATNNATTTATGTGAAATAANCATNGGAATTTAANGTGAGANAAGCAACACAGGCGTCAAAAGCGGNNCCTNNAAAACGGTTTTGGACAGAGCGGTTAATTATGGCCGNTNTAATTCTTTNTTCNAGTGTGGCNATTCTNACGACCATNGGTATNGTGGCATCNTTAATNTTTGAGTCGATNCGATTTTTCCAAATAGTNCCAATAACCGACTTTCTNTTTGGCNTGCATTGGTCNCCTCAAATGGCNATTCGAGAAGATCAAGTGGGATCAAGCGGCGCATTTGGCGCTATTCCCCTTTTACTTGGTACATTATTAATCAGTGCCGTGGCGTTGACGGTAGCTGGTCCGGTGGGTCTCATGTCAGCCGTTTTTTTGAGTGAATATGCTTCGGCAAGAGTTCGTTCAAAAATTAAACCCACACTTGAAATTCTCGCAGGTATTCCAACAGTCGTTTATGGTTTTTTTGCTGCGATTGTAGTTGCTCCATGGCTAAGACGAGGAGGAGAGGTCGTTGGCTTAGATGTTTCCTCGGAAAGTGCTCTGGCTGCGGGGCTAGTAATGGGAATAATGACCATCCCTTTCGTTTCTTCAATTTCGGATGATGCCATCACAGCGGTTCCAATTTCACTTAAAGAGGGTGCCTTGGCTGTGGGATCGACCCGTTCGGAAGCAATAAAGAAAGTTATTATTCCAGCGGCTCTTCCAGGTATTGCCGGAGGTTTATTGTTGGCCACATCGCGTGTTATCGGTGAAACAATGATTGTCGTGATGGCTGCTGGCCTCACCGCAAAACTTACTTTGAATCCTTTGGACGCAGTCACAACTGTTACTGTTCAAATCGTGACTTTATTAACAGGGGACCAGGAGTTTGACAGTCCAAAAACATTATCAGCCTTTGCCCTAGGGCTCATGTTATTCACAGTGACGTTAGCTTTAAACGTAACAGCATTAAAAATTGTAAAAGCATATAGAGAGCAATATGACTGAACTAGGGTTTAAAGGACCGAGTACTGAGCAACTGCGGCGCCGGTACCTTGCCGAAAAGCGCTTTAGACTATTTGCCCTGTTCTCAGTTTTGTTGGGGTTAGCATTTTTAGGCGTTTTATTTATTATTGTTGCAATCTCGGGAGCAGACGCAGTAAGACAAACAAAAATGCTGCTTACTATCTCGTTGGACGCGGGTGAATTCGAGGATGGAAAAAACTCGAATTCGGCTCAAATCAACAAAACGGATTTTGAGGGCTTCATAAAAAAATCGATGCGCAGCACCTTCCCGGATGCGACGACGCGGAAAAAAAAGCGGGAATTATCAAAACTAGTAAGCCCTGGTGCAGCGTATGAAATTAGAGAATTCATTTTAACTAACCCAAACCAGATAGGTGAAGAAATCACAATCTGGGTCACCGCATCCGATGACGTAGATATGTTGATGAAAGGAAAATTGAATAGAGATCTTCCTGCCGATTTGAGACAGCTAAGCGATCAGCAACTAATGTGGTTAGATCAATTGAGAAAACAAAATAAACTGGAGATGCAGTTTAACTGGACGCTCTTTACAAAAGGAGATTCGCGGGAACCGGAACAGGCAGGAATAGCAGGTGCGATGATAGGCTCATTTTATAGTGTGATGGTATGCCTTTTGATCTCTTTCCCACTTGGCGTATTAGCGGCTATTTATTTAGAGAGCTTCGCTCCAAAAAACGCTTGGACGGCGTTTATAGAGGTTAACATAAATAACTTGGCGGCGGTGCCCTCAATTGTCTTTGGTTTATTGGGTCTTGCTGTATTTTTAAACTTTTTTGAGCTTCCCCGATCTGCGCCTCTCGTGGGCGGGATGGTCTTAGCTTTAATGACGCTTCCAACTATCATTATTGCAGGTCGTGCAGCTATTCAAAGTGTTCCGCCATCAATTAAAGAGGCTGCACTCGCTGTTGGTGCAAGTCCAATCCAGGCAGTTTTTCATCATGTATTACCTCTTGCAATGCCAGGAATACTCACTGGGACAATAATTGGCACAGCAAGAGCTCTAGGTGAAACCGCACCACTATTGATGATAGGAATGGTGGCATTCGTGGTTGATTTGCCTACTACCTTCACCGACCCGGCTACCGCGCTGCCTGTTCAAGTTTACCTATGGTCAGACATGCCGGAGACAGCTTTCGCGGAGAGGACTTCTGCAGCAATCCTAGTATTGCTGGCCTTTGTTTGTGCCTTAAACCTGACGGCTGTAATTTTGCGTAACAAATTTGAAACACATTATTGAGGAGAATTAGTGTGGAACATAATCCTATTGAAAGTCTGATTAATTCTCCAATTGCGGAACACCCTATAATGGAGGAAGTAAGGCATGGAGAACAGGGATCTATTGATATGAAAGCGAAAATGGCCACCAAAGATTTAGTGGTTTCCTATGCTAAAGTGCAAGCGCTTAAAGGCGTCTCGTTGAATATATATCCAAACGAGGTTACTGCCCTGATAGGCCCGTCGGGGTGCGGGAAGTCAACCTTTATCAGAAGTCTGAATAGAATGAATGACACTATTAGTGTTTGCAATATTGAGGGCCAAGTATTCCTTGATGGAGAAAATATTTATGACCCAGCTAGGGACGTAGTGCAGCTTCGAACGCAAGTAGGCATGGTGTTCCAGAAACCCAACCCGTTTCCAAAATCTATATTCGAAAACGTTGCTTATGGGCCAAAAATTCATGGCCTAGCCGCTGATGACGAGGAGTTGCGTGGGATCGTCCTGGGGAGCCTCGAGCGGGCAGGCCTTCTAGACGAAGTTAAAGACAGACTAAATGTGCCTGGAACAAGCTTATCTGGCGGGCAACAGCAAAGGCTATGTATTGCGCGAGCGATAGCGGTGCGCCCCGATATAATTTTGATGGATGAGCCATGCTCTGCCCTCGATCCAATAGCGACCAAACGAATTGAGGAACTGATAACTGAATTAAAAGCGGAATACACTATTGTGATCGTAACCCATTCTATGCAGCAAGCCCGCCGTTTATCGGACAAAATTGCATACTTCCACTTAGGCTCGATCGTTGAGCATGGGGAAACAGCGGAAGTATTTGAAAACCCAATTGACGAGAGAACCGCTGATTACGTTTTAGGTCGGATTGGTTGATTTATTTTTGTAAATTATTGAAACCGAATTTGAAAAGTTCTAACTATAAAGAACTTGAGCAAGGACGATATAAAAAATGGCCCCACTTGTATTAGTTGTCGAGGATGAACCTCCATTAGCAGAAATGCTTTGCTATAATTTAGAGAAGGCTGATTTCAGGACTGTTGTGGCCCTTACAGGCGAGGAAGCCATTGGTCGTGCCGAAATAGAAATCCCTGACTTAGTCGTCGTAGACTGGATGTTACCAGAGCGCTCTGGGCTGGAAGTTTGTCGTATCTTGCGCGGTAAAAAAGAGACACGGCATATCCCTATTATAATGTTAACAGCGAGGGGAGAGGAGGGCGACAGGGTTCTAGGCTTAGAAGCTGGAGCAGATGATTACATGGTAAAACCATATTCTCCCCGAGAGCTTGTCGCCCGGATAAACGCGTTGCTGCGTCGTTCGTCAGGAGTGAATAACTCCTCTATAAAAGAATACGAAGGTGTTGTTATTAACTTAGATTCCCACAGAGTTACACGTGATGGCCATATGGTCCACCTTAGCCCCAAGTGCTTTAAGCTTTTAGAAACACTGATAGACCGGCCGACCTACGTCTTTTCAAGAGACGTGCTTCTAGGAAAAGTATGGGGTGGTGATGTTTATGTTGAAGCAAGAACGGTAGATGTTCATATAAGGCGTTTGAGAAAGGCACTAAATGCTTGGGACGGACCGGAGTTGGTGCGCACGGTTAGAGGGGCCGGCTATTCTCTTGATGCTGCACTAAATATTAATTAAACACGTCATCCATAAAAGCGGCTAATTGAATATCTAATTCGGTTACACCTCCAGCATCATGCGTAGATAAGGTCACATCGACCTTATTGTAAACATTACTCCATTCCGGGTGGTGGTCCATTTGTTCCGCCTTTAGAGCAGCCTGTGACATGAAACCAAATGCTTGCTTAAAGTTTTTGAATTCAAAAATTTTTGTTATTGCTTTTCCGTTGTCTGCTTCGCTCCAGCCAATTAAATTTTCAAGAGCGTCTTGCCGTTGGGTAGAATCTAGTAATTCTGGCATGATAGAAAATTATCCAAGTTTTATTTAATACACTAACACAACTTTAAGGTGTAATAGGATCTATGGGAACCCCGAACTCAATACTTGATGCTTTTTCATAAAGCTCGGCTGCCATAAGCAAACTTGCTTCCCCTCTCGGTCCTCCAACCATTTGAAGGCCGACAGGCAAGCCAGCCTCCGTAAAGCCAGCGGGTATACTCAATGCGGGATGTCCTGTGAGGGTAATCGCATACGCTATGGTCAGCCATTCTACATAATTAGAGAACTTATGATCACCTAGGCTCTCAACGAACCGCTGCTCTACTGGATACGGCGGAACAACAGTAGCGGGACAAAGCAATAGGTCATAATCCTGAAAAAATTCATTGGCTCGCGCTAGGTAACGACCGCGAGCAAGTTCGATACGCGCAAAGTCATCAACGGTTATTTCTGATGCTTTTTCGATATTCCAGATCACCTCCGGTTTCAGAAGATCTTTTTGATTATCAAGCAGTTCTTTTTTACTAACGTAAAAGGATATAGCGCGCCAAGTCTGAAAAATATCTTGGACATCAGAGAAATCAGGATGCGCCTCCTCTACTACGCATCCCAAGTCTTCGAATACCTCAGCCGCCTTTCTACAAATATAGGCAACTTCTTTATCGACAGGTGTCACTCCCAGATCAGGCGAAAAGGCAACTTTGGTCGGCCTGCGCGGATTATTGACGGCGTTGAGATAACTTTCCTCAGTTTTGGGAAGTGAGATTGGATCAGCTGGATGCGCCCCCACCAAAGCATCCAAGAATAAAGCAACGTCTGAAACTGTGCGAGCCATGGGCCCGGCAACGCTGAATGGCTGTCCTGGAATACTGTACAATCCGCTGGGGTATGCTCCAGCACCCGCAGCTCCATAGGCCACCCGGCCAGGGCTTGGTCTAAAACCTACCACAGAACAAAAGCTTGCCGGGTTTCTCAATGAACCTCCAAGGTCCGAACCGCTCGCCAGCCAAGCTTGACCGGTTGCCAATGCTACAGCAGACCCGCCAGAAGACCCGGCACAACTTTTGGTTGTGTCCCAGGGATTTAAAGTAGCGCCGAAAACTTCGTTAAATGTGTTTGCTCCAGCGCCAAATTCTGGCGTATTTGTTTTTGCGTAAACTATCCCGCCTTCCTTTTCCAGATTTTCAACCAGGCAATCGGACCGCGTAGGCACAAAATCACTGTAGATTGGCGAACCCCAAGTGGACCGTACGCCGCTAACGGGGTTGAGATCCTTGATGGCTACAGGCAGTCCCGCCAGAACGCCCCGTTCATCTGAGCTTAAATTTGACATNTTATCAGCGTCTTTATAGGCCCTTTCCCAACACAAAGTTGGAAGAGCATTTACTTTACTGTCNACTTCACTAATTCTTTCCTGCAAGGCGTCTAGGAGTTCGGTTGGGCTTACTTTNTTTCTTTTTAATAGACCCACAACTTCGTTGGCGGTCATATTTACTAAACTTGTCGTAGATTTTGTCATATTTAAATAAGCCTCAATGAAAATCGGTAAGATCTGGTTATTGTAGTCGCGAATTATCGTTACTGGTATGTGGAATGTTCTGGGCAGTAGGCGCCGCGTGATGATGGATCATTTTCCATAAGTTATCTTCATTTAGAAAGATGTTCGTGGCTGTCATCGTTCCGCCCGGAAGGCTTTCAAAACAGGTCACAAAACAGAGATCGAATTTTAAAAAATGAGCTATAGCGTTGTGACAAGAAATTTTTGGAGAATGGCCCCCCGTCAAAATGTTTTTCCAACTTTGCATTACAGCTTCCTGCCCATAAATTGGTTCCCAGCCGGGATGTATACAGACAATTTCCTCACTTGATGACCAAACCTGTTTCATTAGATCAAAACTAGCAGCGGAAAAAGCATCGTAGAACGCCTGGTTAGCAGATAATATTACACTTGCAGCTGTCATTTCTTTAACCGTCCCACGTAAATCNTCTGGAGGAAGTTAATTTAGAATTAAAAATAGGAAAGTCGTACAGGTATTTTCGAAAACTTAGTAAGTAGCTCGCCCTCCCGAGATGTCGAACACACCTCCCGTGCTGAATGAACATTCCTCTGAACTTAACCACGTAATAAGGTTCGCTATTTCATCAACGGTTCCAAAACGGCCAATTGGAATTTTGGATAACATAAAGTCTATGTGTTCTTGACTTATTTGATCAAAAATTTCTGTGCGAACCGCCGCGGGGGTAATACAATTTACGGTTATATTCATATCCGCTAGTTCTTTACCAAGTGATTTAGTGAGACCAATGACCCCCGCTTTTGCTGCACTGTATGGCGCCGCATTAGGATTGCCTTCCTTTCCCGCTATTGAAGCTATATTTACAATTCTTCCATACTTATTTTCTCTCATAAACGGTACAAGGGCTCTACAGCAAAGAAAGGTGCCATTNAGATCAATGTCTACAACTTTCAGCCATTCCTCAACAGGGTATTCCCAGGTTTTGAAATTTGGACCCGCTATCCCTGCACTATTTACCAGAATGTCTGCACCTCCGATGCTTTTGAGACTATTTTCAGCTGCAGCGTTAACAGAATCCCAGTTTGTCACATCCACGACTTGAATATCTATGTTGTCAGGGAAGGTATCCTTAACTTCATTGAGACGGCTTTCATCCATATCCCATAAAGAAACCTTTGCCCCACTTGCATGAAAACGCTTTGCTGTGGCCAGGCCAATACCTTTTGCTCCGCCTGTTATTACAGCAGATCGGTCTTTATAATCGTAAGTTACGGACATTTTCATTCTACCTTTGCGTTAAATCAGNATGTTGACTACTTAACTATTAAAGAAATACTGTTCCCCCATCTACCATTATCGTTTGGCCTGTAACAAATTTGGAAGCGTCGCTGGCCAGATAAAGAACCGTTCCTGTAAGGTCATCGGGAGAGAGTGTCCTTTTAAGGGACTGTCCTTCGGCGATTGCTTTGGTTGCTTGCTCTAGTTTATCCCCAAAAAATTCTTCTGTTCCTTCCGTAGCGACGGCTGTAGGTCCAATTGAATTTACCCTAATCCAATCGCGGCCGAGTTCGCGTGCGAGAGCACGCGTTAAGCCAATNACGGCCGCTTTTGACGTCGAGTAGTGGAGAGCATAGGGTAAACCAGCTAGTGCTGCTAGGGATGAGATATTAATGATAGATCCACTCTGTTGAACTTTCATGGGATTAATAACTGCTTTGCAGCAGCGCCATATTCCGCTGACATTGACATCCAAGCAATCATTCCAGTCTTCTTCCGCAAGTGTATCGAAGCGTCCGCCACGAAGAGAACCATAGAGGGCTGCATTGTTTACTAGAATGTCGATACGGCCAAACTTGTCTAAAGTCATCTGTGCCATCGTATCGCAACTTGACTGACTTCTCACATCAAGCTGGACCCCTATACTCGTTCCNCCTGCATCTTCAATAATTTGGGTGGTCTTATCGCAATCCGTTATATCAGCGGCAACAACTCCTGCACCTGCTTCCGCAAGTTTTATAGCGTACTCTTGCCCCAAGCCTCTGCCAGCGCCAGTTACTATAGCTACCTTATTTTCCAGATCTTTATGCATATTACATATTCCAAAAAATGCCTTGATGAAGTTTAAGATTAATTGTTATTAGCTTCGAGCTCTCTCAATATTTCTTCTCTATCAGCATCGATCTCGGGAGCGTCTTTATAATCGACGCTGTTAAGGCCATCNATATGCAGTGGGCTTGCTGCTGCAAGTGATTTGTATCCCGCCTCATCGCTTATCCAGCGGATCATTCCCCTTGCATGCAAGTTTTCATCTTCTATAACCTCACCAAGGTCTTTAACCATCCCGCAAGGGACACGCGCTTCATTCAGTAAGGCCATAATTTCTGAACGAAGTAAGTTTGTCGACCATTCGGTGATAAGGTTAGTTACGTCATCCAGATTTTCTACACGGTCAGCCATTGTAATAAATTTGGGATCATCTTTAGCATCAGGCAAACCAATTACTTCTAATAATCTATGCCAGTGCGTATCGTTATTACATATTATAGAGACGTAACCGTCTTTGCAGGGATAAACGCCATAGGGAGCAATCGATAGTCCTCCATGAAAATTCCCTACTCGCTCAGGGATTTTTTTTGCGTCGGTATCAAAAACTAGTCCAAGGTTTGATGCAAAAGATGGAAAGACAGCCTCTTGCATNGAAACGTCAACATAAGACCCTTTACCAGTCCGCTCTTTTTTTACGAGAGCAGTCATAACNCCGCCGAAGAGATGTATNCCAGCAAAAAAATCACATAAAGCTACGCCCGCTTTAACTGGCGGATTATCGGGAAATCCCGTGGCGCTCATNACGCCGCTCATAGCCTGAACGGCGATATCCATAGCTTGGTAGCCTTTATATGGTCCGTCTTGACCGTAGCCGCTGCCGGAAGCATAGATTATTTCCGGTTTAATTTTTTTAATAGTTTCATAACCCACACCTAGGCGATCGACAACGCCGGGNGCAAAATTTTCAATTATAATATCTGCCGTTAGCGCTAATTCTAAAAAAATATCCCGATCTTCGTCANTCTTCAAATCTAATGATATGCTGCGTTTATTAGGGTTAAGCATTTTAAAAGGGTATAAGGCTCCCCCCCTCGCATTTCTCCGTCTCAAATGTTCCCCGCCTGGTGGTTCCACTTTAATAACATCAGCGCCGGCCATTGCCATTAGGAAGGTGGCATATGGGCCGTTATAAATCTGAGTTAAATCTAAAACACGAATACCTGTTAAAGGGTGATTGGGATTTGACATTTACAGTTCTCTACCGGAAGAATGGTGATGACTACTAATAATAGTTATCTCCTTGTTGCGCTATTTTGAATAAAGTGACAAGTCCTTAGATCATCACCTCGATATCTTTTTAGCTTTTTGTTTGGGAGAAAATAAATGGCCTTGGACATAGAGTATTCGACTTTTTTTAAAAGTGATTTGCCCGCACCGAGTCAACGTTGGAGTGGCTTTCCAAAATATAACTTTATTGGCGGTCACAATGATGCTGAGAGCATTCCAGTTAACAAAATGATAAGTTCAATTTCGGAAGTGTTAAAAAGGGAGGGGAGTACATTAGCGACTTATGGATTGCAGCATGGTCCGCAAGGATATANGCCNCTTCGAGAATTTATATCTCAGAAGGTGAGCAAACGAAGCGGTCTGAGCGTCTCGAGNNATGATATTTTAATTACATCGGGGTCNGGGCAGGCGCTAGACCTAGTCAATGCAGCTTTTTGTAATCCTGGCGATACAGTGATAGTTGAACAATTCAGCTATGGCAGCGCAATCAACAGGTTGAAGCGGATTGGGGTAAAGCCGATTGGCATACCGATTAATCATGAAGGTATCCGTTTAGATTTNCTGACAGCTAAATTAGAAGACCTNAAAGCTAGGTCTATAAAACCAAAATTTATCTACGTAATCCCCACAGTTCAAAATCCAGGCGGCAGTATAATGCCAGAGAAAAACAGGCTGAAATTACTGGAGATCTCGGAACAGTATCAAATCCCTATCTTAGAAGATGAATGTTACGCGGACTTAATATGGGATAGTAATAGACCTCCGGCCTTAGCGGCGTTGGATAAAGGCAACAGAGTGATTCATTGCGGATCTTTTTCGAAGACAATTGCTCCAGCCTTGCGAATTGGTTATCTGATCTGTAACTGGACTGTCTTATCCCAACTGCTGGCAATCAAAAGTGATGGTGGAACTGGAGCATTAGAACAAATGATGCTCGCAGAATACTGCAAAGAGCATTTCGATAAACACATTAAATCGCTTTGCAAGACACTCGAGAACAAACTTGCGGTTTTGACTGAGGCAATAGAGGCTAATTTTGGGACCTCAGCGGAATTTGATGTTCCGGCAGGCGGTATATTTTTGTGGGTTACCTTGCCTGATAATGTAGACACCATGAAATTAGCAAGCATAGCCCTTTCAGAAGGTATAGCTATTAATCCTGGCCCGGAATGGTCAACCGACGCCGNTTCGGCGAGATCCAAATTACGAATATGTTTTGGTCACCCTGATGTGAGTACTATAAGGGAGGGGATAAACAAACTAGCTAAAATCTGCCAGAGAGAATTTAGTGTCCCGAAGCGAATTTCAAACGAAAAAGTACAATAATTTTGTCTTGGTTTAGACATGGATAGTTCAGACACAGCAGAGGATCAAAAAAATCCTTATGACCGGANAACATTTTTTAAAATAGTAGGCTCTTTTGCGGTTGCCGAAACACTGGTGTGGGCGGCCTACTACTATTCTTTTGCGGCATTCTTTCCAACGTGGGAAGCCGATCTAAAATTCTCCAAGTCCGTGTTGACTGGTGCCTTCACTATGGCGCTTGTTGTGGCGGCATTTGCCGCCCCCTTAGTGGGTCGATTTATAGATTTCGGTCACGGCAAAAGCCTATTCGCCGGCGGCGCCTTCGTGGCGGGTGTGCTTNTGCTTTTATTATCTCAAGTTACCGAAGTTTGGCAGTTTTACCTTATTTGGTTTGGGATTGGCTTGGCGATGTCCGGTTCATTATACGAAGCATGCTTTGCCATCATAACGTATACAATGGGTTCGGAGGCACGGAGAGCAATTACATATGTTACGCTAGTAGCAGGATTTGCATCAACTATTTCATTTCCAAGCGCGCATATTCTAATAAAGTTTTTTGATTGGCGTATAGCTTTAATTACTTTTGGCGTAATTATAATTACAGTGGCAGTCCCTTTAATAATCTATGGCTCTAAGCAGGCCGCTTATTACGCGAGAGCAAAACCGCAATCACCAAGTCCCACCGCGCGCAAGGCGATGCTTGTGGCTAAAACCTGGACTTTCTGGTTTGTTGCGATCACTTTCACTCTTGCAGCTTGCGCGCATGGAATGATCACAACGCATATGCTNCCAATATTAATTGGGAGGGGGTTTACCGCAGAGATGGCTGTNTTGGGCGCATCTATGATCGGCCCAATGCAGGTGGCTGGCCGCGTGATGATGACATTTTTCGAACGCCATGTATCTGTCTTAGCAATATGTCTTGTCTCGTTTGTTTCTATATTTATTGCAGGACTTGCTCTTTACTACAGTAACGCGATTCCTTTTGCTATTGGAGTATTTGTCATCGGACAAGGGGCTGGATACGGCGTTTTCAGTATCATCAGACCGACAATAATTGCTCAGTTATTGGGCCGTCAAAATTTTGGAATTATATCCGGTTTTCTAGCCATTGGTTTTATGCTGGGGTCGGCTGTTTCGCCGACAATTGCTTCCCTGTTATGGGAAGCATCTGACTATGATTTAGTTATAATAGTGGCGGCCTTTCTTCCCATAATTTCTNTGATAACGCTAATNTGTGCTTGGCGATATAACACGAGAGCTTCTGAAACTAATGAAGAGAGTTTCGAAAAATATAAGTGAGATNCTNATTNATCTTTTTTGNANCAGTGGCTCTCAATANTTGTTTTGTGNTTGTTAGGAAACAGTATTCCTTGGTATATCCTTAAATGGTTTATCCGCGTCAAAACGTGTTTCTTTAGGCATATTTAATACCCGCTCTGATATAATATTTTTTTGTATTTCATCCGTCCCGCCTGCTATCGATGATGCGGGAAATGAAACGAGAATTTCAGCAATTGTGCCGTCCATTGGACTATCCTCGCCAGTCAGCATNGCATCTGCACCGCTTATTAAAGTGTGCACCTTCGCTGCGGTTCTAGCTACGTTGCTTGCNGCTAGTTTNCCAAGGGAACCNTCTGGTCCCTGAGGTTTACCCTGCTCTTGTGCAGCCCTAGCGCGCCGCGCCGTCCATTCTGCTGACTTGTGCAGCGTCATAAGCTTCGCGATTTCCTGGCGAATGGCTGGATCATTTATAGCACCGGTCTCTTTTGCCCGGTCCATTATCAAGTCAACCCTGCCAGCCCGCTGAGGGTACCATTTATAAGGCTGCATTGTGGTTTCTGTTTCAACCCGCTCTTGATCATAAATTGGTCCATCTCCCTTTGAGGCTTGACCCCAAGAGCGGAGGGAGTCGGCGGCGCGTCTCTCATGCATCAGTGTTGTTGTAGCCACTTGCCAGCCATCACCCATTTCCCCTACTTGAAAATCAGGCAGTACTTCCGCATCAGTTAGAAAAACCTGATTAAAAGAGGCGTGGCCATTCATTTGCATGAGTGGTTGAGTTTCTACCCCTGGCTGGTTCATATCGATAATAAAATAGGAAAGTCCTCTATGTTTTGTTTCATCCATATCAGTTCGAGCAAGTAATAAGCCCCAGTGCGCTTTGTGAGCGCTTGTAGTCCATACTTTTTGGCCATTCACTACCCATTTATTTCCCACCATAACCGCTTTTGTGGTTGCCCCCGCGAGGTCTGACCCGCTGCCGGGCTCGCTAAATAGCTGGCACCATACGTCTTCTCCGGTAATTATTCGCTTTAAAAATTTTTCTTTGTGCATGTCAGAGCCATGGTTGAGGATAGTTGCAGCTGCNAACATTCGAATTCCGGATTTAGGGATTGTTAAAGCGCCAATTCTATTAAATTCTTCGTCGATAGNCGGAACTAAACTAACCGGCAGGTCACGGCCATACCATTCAGCTGGCCAATTAGCCATTCCCCACCCGGAGTCGGCAAGCTTGAGACGCCACTCCACTAGATCGAGATTAGGGCTCCAGTTTTCTTCTAACCAGGCACGAACTTCGTTGCGAACTTGTTCTTCACTAATTGACATAAATAACGCTCCTTATTGATCCCAAGACTGCATCATCAATTCGCGATGAAAGTCTGCTGTCCCTAGAAATACTTCCGAACTTTTTGCCCTTTTAAACCAGAGATGGGTATCATTATCCCAGGTAAAACCAATCCCCCCATGCATTTGGACGGCGTTAATGGCTGTTTGCATGTAAGCTTCAGACGCAGAAGCTTTGGCTATAGATGCAGTAGCGGCTATATCGCTCTCTTCATCGTCAAACGAAGCGGCAGCGTAGTAAGCAGCTGATTTAGCAAGTTCTACATCAGCGAGCATATCAGTAGCTTTATGTTTAGTAACTTGGAATGAAGCTATAGANCTCCCAAACTGCATTCGCATTTTGACANATTCTAGCGTGTCTTCACGAAGTCTCTCGGCTCCTCCAACCATCTCATTAGAAAGGCCAATACAAGATTTCAAGAATGTTTTTTGCATGGCATCAGTTACGTCTTCTTCGGTCGAAATACAAGTTGCTTCAACTTCATTAAATATTAATTTTGCGAGCTTTCTTGTTTGATCAGTAGAATTGAGCAGTTTTTTTTCTAGCCCAGCCGCAGTCCCTTCAACTGAAAAAAGTGATAGTCGCTGGGATCCCGAATTGTCATCAACTTTTGCCAATACTATAATTAAGTCGGACATATGGCCGTCCAGCACGAAACTTTTCACTCCCGTAAGATTGTAAACACCCTGATTTTTATTGGCACACATAGTCATCGACGGTATATCCCATGTCCCACTCTCTTCGGTAAAAGCCAGGGACGCAGTCAGGTCGCCCGATGCGATTTCAGGCAGATATTTTTTCTTATATTCTTCGGACGCCCCGTAAAGTAAAGCGTTTGCTGCTAGAACAGCTGACGAGAAGTATGGCGCACAGATTAGAGACCGCCCCATTTCTTCTAAAACAATACATTGCTCCGATAATCCGAACCCTTGGCCGCCGTATTCCTCTGGTATAGCAATAGCAGTTAGGCCTAATTCAGTATTGATTTTTTGCCATTGGTCTTTGTCCCAACCGGCGTCTGTAGCCATCAAACGACGAACCTCGGTCGTGGGCGACTTTTCTTCCAAAAAACGCCTAAGAAACGATCTAAATTCCTCTTGTTCCTCAGAGAAGCTAAATTTCATTCGTTTTATCCTTCGTTATAGGCAATATAACCCGGTAGTTGTACCCCATAGTAGTCATGTATTAAAACTCTCAAAGGGCGTTTCTATTTCTTTTAGTTCCTGCAGTAAATCTGGCGGGAAATCCTCATTAAGTCCAGTCGATATTACGTCGCACATATGGGAAAATCTATTTCTTACTAAACTTGTTAACTCATCGTACCGGCCTATTACGCAAAACAGATTTAAGACGTCATCTGTTATTTCTGCTGCAAGCTTATCCCANTCACCATTTTTGGTCATAGAGTTCAATTTTCTGCCAAGATCACCGTATCCATGGGTTTCAAGCACGGGCCAATAAGCGGGCGTCGAACCATAAAAGCCAACGCGGTAGCGGACGATTTCGGCGGCCTTCGCAACAGCNTCATTATCTGCTCCGGTAGCAAGAAAGCCGCCGCCTGAAACTTCGAAATTTCCGCGGGTGCGATTTGATAGACTTAGTCCTTGCTGGATTTTTGGAGCTATTGTCTCTTCATAATATTTTTGTGTGCAAAAGCCATGCAGTCGAACCCCATCGGCAACCTCTGCAGCTGTTTTTAACATCAAAGGACCTACAGCTGCGAGCGTCACGGGGGGCAACGCTAAATCGGATTTTTCTGGGACAAACTCAGGCGTCATTAGTGTGAAGTTATAGTGATCTCCCTTGAAGTCCAGCTTATCCCCATATTTCCANCANCGCCAAATTGCCTTTAACGCGTTTATGTATTCCCTCATGCGTGGTGCTGGCGGTGACCAGGGAGCACTGAAGCGTTTTTCGTTATGTGCCCGGATTTGTGTTCCTAAGCCCAGAGTAAATCGTCCATGGGACGCTTCATTCAAATCCCAGCCTAGATTAGCGACGGCCATGGGACTTCGGAGAAAGGATACAGCTATTCCGGTGGCTAAGTTGACTTCTTTTGTATGGACTGCAGCAACGCCCAAAGGAAGAAAGGGGTCGTGTTTTAATTCGGTTGTCAACAAACCGCTATAACCTGATTTTTCATACGAAGGTACTGTGTCCGCTATCTCCCCCAATGGAATATTCGTTATATTTCTATAAATTTGCATTCTTGGATATTCCTTAACTAGAAATGCTTATTGCAAGTTTTCTGGAGGAGTGCCGATGGCTCCAGCCTCATATAAATTTTCGATTTCCTTATTTGATAAACCTAAATCGGAAAGAATTTNTTCGGTGTTTTCACCAAGAACTTTTGCGTGTTGATAAAGTCCGCCAGGCGTCTTTGAAAAGGTTACAGGTACTCTAATGTGTCGGATGCGCCCTTCGGTAGGATGGTCAACTTCTGGAAACATCTTAACGGCCTTTAAGTGGGGACAGTTAAATAGGTCCTCTGGTGAATTAACAGGGCCGGCGGGGATATCAACGTTTTCTAAAATAACCAGCCATTCTTGGCTTGTTTTCGATAAAATAGTATCTGACACAATTTGGTATAGAGCATCGATATTTTCTGTTCGTAGAGTCTGATTCTTGAAGCGTTCGTCATCAATAAGGTGCGGTGCACCGGCTACTTCAAAGAAATTCTCCCAATGTTTTTGTGTATACGGAACTACGCTTATAAATCCGTCCTTTGTTTGATAGGGGCGCCGATTAGTTGTCAATAAACGGCTATACCCTGAAGGTCCGGTTGGCGGCACAAATGTTTGTCCTTGAAGATGTTCATTAACTACAAAAGAAGCAAACGATTCATACATTGGAACATGGAGTTTCTGTCCCTCACCCGTTCTTTCACGATGGAAGAGAGCCATTACGATGTAGTTTGATAAAAATAATCCGGTCGTTTTATCCGCTATCACGCTTGGAGCATATTTTGGACTTCCTGTCACTCGTCCATAGAGACTTGCAAGACCTGAGGCGCTCTGGATTAGGTCATCATAAGCGGGTTTATCAGCATATGGTCCATCTTCCCCAAAACCTGTTGCAGAGGCATAAATTATGTCTGGCTGAAGCATAGAAATCGTTTCGTAGTCTATACCTAAGCGGGCGGCTGCTTTGGGTCGTATATTGTGGACAAATACATCGGCAGTTTTTATCAGCTTCTCAAATGGCGCGCGAGCCTCCGGAACTTTTAGGTTGAAGACAATGCTTTTCTTGTTACGCCCCTTGATAAGCTGTCCTGTCGACATTCCCGGCGATCTTGCAGCCCCAGTCCAACGGTTCACATCACCGTCCGGTGTTTCGATTTTAATAACATCCGCNCCCATTTCGCCCAAAATTTGAGTGCAGAAAGGACCCAACATCACAGTTGTTAGATCTATAACTTTGACTCCCTGTAGAGGTCCTTTTGGTGTTNCGGTACTCATGGTCTTTTTCCTATTCCTTGTACTAAAATATTGTATAACTTAAGTCGACCGTAGTTTCTTGCTGTTGTGTGTTTTTTTTACAGTGATCAGGACCGCGATACTAAAATAATTAAAAAAGTAATAATTTTGAGCCGAAGCAGATAGGAGAATTTAATGCAGAGCGATGAAGATTTTATAACCTCGGTCGAGGCGTTGAAACCGTTTGTTGGAAGTAAAAGTATAGTTGAAGATGAAATAGCCTTATCCGTTGTAAANCGCATAGCAGGAATGTTGGATGAAGACTTTAATTCGTATAGAGTTGGTTCCGAATTACCGCCTCATTGGTTTGGTATGTTTTTCCCAAACGTAACCAAGCAATCGGATATAGGTCCTGACGGGCATCCAAACCCTGGCGTTGTACTTCCNCCTATACCTTTACCCCGAAGAATGGGTGCCGGTCGACGTGTACAAATCGTGGGAACGCTAAAGGCAGGTGTGCCAGCAACTCGCACGACAGAAGTGGTTGCAATTACCCCTAAGATTGCAAGAACCGGTAAAATAGCGATACTTACGCTCCGGGATACGATTGAGACTGAAGGTCGGGTCATAGCAACTGATGAAACAGATGCAATATACCGGGAAATGCCGCCGCCTGGAGAAAAAAGTAAAGTTACTCCGCCCGTCAAAGCGCCCGATGATGCCGAATGGTCAGATACCATTACGCTCTCTGAGGCATTGGTTTTTAGGTATTCAGCGGTGACTTGGAATGCGCACAGAATTCACTACGACGCTGATTACTCACGAGATATCGAAGGATACCCGGCTACGGTTCAAAATGGCGGTCTAACAATGACATTAATGGTTGGAGCGGCATTAAAGAGGGCTCCCGCTCAACTTGGCACTTTTAACGTGAGGCTTACCCGGCCTGTTCATGTGGGAGACACGATTGATATATGCGGAGCCATCACGGGCCAAAATACTATGAATTGCTGGGTGGCTGATCAAGACGGTGCGCAATGTGGGATTATGGAGCTAGGTTTTAAACAATGAGCGGCGGGCCTCTCGAGGGGGTGCGAGTTATAGACCAAACCACTATCGTCGTGGGACCTATATGCGGCAGAACTCTGGCTGATTATGGTGCTGATGTGATCAAGGTTGAGGCACCTGCCGGCGACCTATTGAGAACGATGGCAGAGGGAAGCAGGAACCCTGGAATGTCGGGTAAATTTTTGAATTTCAATCGCAACAAAAAATCTGTTTGTTTAGATATAAAAAAAACAGCGGGGCTAAAGGTTTTAAAAGAATTAATCGCGACTGCAGACGTTTTTGTTTCTAATGTTCGTCCGCAAGGGTTAGCACGAGCCGGTCTAGGCTATGAAGACCTAGCGAGAGAAAANCCTAGTCTAATTTACTGCTCCATTGTAGGTTTTGGAAAGGGTGGACGCTATTATAATAGACCCGCCTACGATCCTATCATTCAAAGTGTGTCGGGTGTAGCGGCCACGTTACATAGAGCTACTGGTGAGCCGCGCTTTGTGCCNATGGTTATGACTGATCACACTACTGGGTTGATAGCGGCGCAAGCCATTGGGTTTGCTCTTTTTCGCAGGGAAAAGACGGGAACTGGTGAAGCTATTGAAGTTCCAATGTTTGAAAATATGGCATCTTTTGTTACATCAGAACATATGGGGGCCGCGACATTTGAGCCGCCGATTGGCCACACAGGTGACGGCCGATTGCTGAGCCCTTATTATCGTCCTTTAGCCACTAAGGATGGTTTCATTACCGTCGGCCCTAATACAAATGACCAGGCTTTTGCTTTTTTTGAAGCAATTGGCAGACCCGAGTTAAAAACGGACCCACGTTTTGATAGTGCTGCCAACCGTACAGCNAATGCTGAAGCTTATTTCATAGTGCGGAAAGAAGGGTTATTGGCAAGAACAACGGACGAATGGTTAGAGATATTTGACGAGCTCGATGTGCCGGCGCAACGATACAATACAATAGAGGATGTTTTGAAGGACGCGCATTTAAATGAAGTCGAATTCTTCACCACGGAAATGCATCCGAGCGAGGGACTAATCAGGCGCACAAGAATTGCCAATACCTTTAGTGGAGGGAGAAGAAAAGATACTTCACATGCCCCACTATTAGGGGAGAATACATGCGACGTCCTCAGGGAATTAGGTTATTCTTCTGATGAGATCGAAACCATGGTTAAGTTAGGTGCAGTCAAGCAATCTAAAGCCTCAGAAATGTAAAGAAAAAATGACAAAAAAAACAATCCGTATTGGTTGTGGTGCAGGTCAGTCCGATGACCGGATCCCTCCGGCTATTGAATTAGCCAAATATGGGAACTTAGATTATTTGGTATTTGAGTGCCTGGCGGAACGAACNATTGGTCGAGAGACGCTAAGCAAATTAAATGATCCTGCAATGGGATATACCCCGTCTCTTCAGAGACGTTTGCGGGCGGTCTTGCCGATATGTAACGAAAACAATATTCGGATTGTTAGTAATATGGGGGCTGCAAATCCGCTTGCTGCCGCCAAGGCCATGCGTCATGAGGCACTGGATTTGGGTCTAGGCGACATACCGTGTGCAGTGGTGCTGGGCGATGATGTTACCGATATTATAATGAAAAAACCCGATCTCCTGCTTCTTGAAACGGGAGAACCTGTAGAGGCTATTTTACCAAAACTGATATCAGCAAATGCTTATTTGGGAGCGGATGTTGTTGCGCAAGCCATTGACACCGGTGCTCCCGTCATCTTGACAGGCAGGGTTGCAGATCCATCTCTATTTTTGGCGCCTATGTTATGTGAATTTGGATGGTCTTACGACGCCTTCGATAAATTGGCTGTTGGGACAATTACGGGACATCTGCTTGAATGTTCGTCGTCACTTACGGGAGGGTGTTTCAGTTGGCCTGGTCGCAAAGAAGTTCCGAATTTAGCGACACTCGGTTACCCTTTAGCGGAAATAAGTAGTGATGGAAGTGTTTGTCTTGGCAAAACACCTGGGTCGGGTGGCCGCCTAGATGTAATGACTTGTACTGAACAATTACTTTATGAAATGCACGATCCGTCCGCCTACATAACACCTGACTGTGTGTTGGATATATTGGACGTGGAAATGACACAGGTAGCCGAGGATCAGGTTGCAGTTACNGGGGCAAAGGCAGGCTGCAGGACGGATACTTACAAAGTCGTAGTAGGGTATATGGACGGTTTTATTGGAGAAGGAGAGGTGTCATTTGGCGGGATAGACGCAGTCGCTCGGGCGAAGCATGCTGCGGACATTGTCAAACAAAGGTTGACGATTCAGGGGTGCCAATACGAAGATTATCGCGTTGATCTCATAGGAATGTCGAGTTTACATGGTTCGGTGGATGATAGAACAGAACCATATGAGGTGCGTCTGCGAATAGCGGGTAGATCACAAAGCCGGAAAGCCGCCGAAACTCTTGGATTTGAAGTGAGATCAATGCATATGCACGGCCCTGGAGGAGCTGGCGGTGGTAAAGGACCGATGGTACGGGAAGTTCTAGCGGTTCGCTCTGTTTTGTTACCTAGAGAACTCGTGTCAACAAACGTAGTTGTAGAAGGTTCACTATGACAAGTTTAATTAGGGTATATGACCTGGCCCACTGCAGAGCGGGAGACAAGGGTAATACAAGTAATATTTCAGTAATTGCATATGAAGCAACTGACTGGGCCTTTTTGCGCGATAATTTAACGGAGGAAAAGGTTCTTGAGGCATTTTCCCATTTAGCTGAGGGGCCAGTGACGCGATTTGAATTGCCAAAGCTTAAAGCCTTTAACTTTGTTATAGAAAAAGCGTTGGCTGGAGGTGTAACTACTTCGCTTGCGCAGGACATCCATGGAAAAGCCCATAGCAATATAATGCTGGCTATAGAACTTCCGGCAGTTGGCCGAAACGAGTTTAGCAATAGTACCCTGCGCTGAACATTCTATGTAGTCGGCACGAACGGTAACTTTATCGGCTCCNTTTATAGAACTTTACTAAATCTGCAGTTCTTGCGGCAGTGTTTGTTAGATCAGTGGGCGTAGTCAGGCTCCTGACGGTCCAAAATTCTTTTTAAAGCATCGAAGTGCCATTCGGCATTTTTACGACCGCCGTACAACATTTTATTATCGCCGTAGGTCTTAAAAGTTTTTTCAATAACTGGCTCTGGCAACTTCCTAAGAGGCTGTCCTGTCCACATTGCATACAATTGAACTTGGGCGACACGCTCGAGATAATATAAGCGGTCATATGCCTCGGCTACAGTATCTCCTAAGGTAAGCGCCCCATGGTTAGCCATCAGCATTACAGTATTATCGCCGCAAGCTTTTACCAGTCTCTCACCTTCTGATGGATCCATGCCAGGCCCGTCGTAAGACTCGTCATACCCTGTTCTCATCTGGGTGCCTAACTCAGTTTGTCCTATCGGCTGTATTTTTTGGTCCTCTAAACGTGTGAGGGCGCTGGCATAAGGCATATGTGTATGGAAAACTGCGCTGGCATTTTTCATTTTTTTATGCATTGGAGCGTGAATGCAATAAGCAGATCTTTCTACTATGCCTTCCCCCGCTTGCACAACGCCATCATAGTCAACCTCCATAAAACAACTTGCATTAACTTCTGACCAATGAAGACCAAAAGGAATTTGATAGTACCTATCTTTATGGCCTGGTACGCGAAAAGTAAGGTGATTAAAAATACCTTCATGGAGGTTATGCATTACTGCGCACCGATGCGCTGCTGCGAGATCGACCCGTGCTTGCCATTGCTCCTCAGTATGGCCATGCGCCTGAGGTTTTGTAGATAAGTAGTTCATTGGTGCCCCCCTTTTGAAAGTATGTTCTTAACTTTCCGGGTCTTTTTGGGATCGGTCAAGAACTTTTATAAAAGAACGCTAGGACAATTGTAATAGATTATAACCCAAAAGCCTTAGCAATTTGGGAGTAACTGTTCTGCCGGGCTTTAGCATCGTACGCCCAAGTTACAACTGCAACTTCCTCTACGCTCAGCTCATTAGCTAAAGCTGTGATGCGATTTGCGACTTCTTCTCCAGTGCCTACGAATGTCGTTTTNCGCAGTTCTTCTATCTTTGATTGCTCATACTCGTCATATTTTGCCGCTAAGGCGGTTTCTGGATCCTCAAAAGTGAGATGCTGACCGCGATCCCGGAAGAGCTGCCATCTTGCGCGCGAGCTAAAATGATATTGTGCCTCTTCATGGGTTTCTGCTGCTAAGGCCCAAACACAAATAGCAGGATTTGCCCTAGGATGTCTTGAACTGGGTTTGTAGTGTTCTCGGTAGATATCTAGTGCTTGTTTACCACCGTGGCCGTTGGTAAAAAACCAAGCAAAAGCATANGGCAAGCCAAANTGTGCGGCTACCTGAGCCCCAAATGCGCTGCTGCCCAATATCCAAATTTCAGGAGCGGTTTCTCCCGAGGGTTGCGCCTTAAGTTTTGAAAAAGTATGGCCCTCCTGCAGCTCTTCTCCATGAAGCCANGCATCGAGGTCCATCACATCGTTNGGAAATTGGTGGGGACGCTCNGCCGCGTTTGGNTTAAGTGCAAAGGCTGTTAGACCGTCAGACCCTGGCGCTCGGCCGAGTCCAAGATCAATTCTTCCCGGAGCTAAAGCATCTAAGACCCGGAATTGCTCAGCAACCTTAAAGGGGGAGTAATGAGGCAGCATAACGCCCGCACTGCCAACACGGATCCGATTTGTTTTCGATGCTATAGCAGCGATTAGAATTTCGGGAGCCGTACCCACGATGGCTGGGTGATTGTGATGTTCGGAAACCCAGTACCTGTGATAGCCAAGTTCTTCACAATATTCAGCTAGAGAGACAGTGTCCCTTATAGCGTCCGATTGTGGACGATCTGCTACAGCTATAGATTGGTCTAATACCGAAAGATGAACCACTCTGTTTTTTTCTCCTTTTATAAATCTAGTTACAATTTCGCGGCGCGTTTTGCCAGCGTTTTGATAGCACTCCAATCTCTCTTTGCTATCAGATTTTGCGGTGATGCAAAGCTACCGCCAACACTAATCACGTTTTTTTGGGCAAGAAAGTCAGGTGCCTCATTGAAACCTATTCCGCCAGTGGGACAGAACATTAAATCTGGATAGACTGGGCCTAATTGTTTTAATCCTTCCACACCTCCGGCAATCTTCGCAGGGAAAAATTTCAAAAACTTTATCCCTAGCCTTGATCCTAATAAAGCTTCCGAGCTTGTTTGAATACCAGGTAAATACGGTAGTTTTTCTAATGAAGCCTTCTCAATGAGCTCTATGCTTATGCCGGGCGAAACTGCAAAGGCTGCTCCAGATTCTTTAGCACGTCTGATATCAACATCATGGATCACTGTACCCACACCGATAGAAAATTCAGGAAAATGCTTTGCCATCGCTTCGAGAGCAGCAAATGCCTCAGGCGTGCGAAGCGTTATTTCTATTGTAGATAGACCTCCCTCAAATATAGCATGTGCGAGAGGCACTGCGTCCTCTATGTTTCTGATTGTTAAAACCGGAATAATACGGCACCGTTGAAGGATTTGCTCTATTGAAACCATTTGAAACCTTTGTAAAACTTTAGTTCTTTTATTAATCTTACTCCGGAACCAAGATATTCCCCTCCATAAGAGTTCTCGCTGTTCGATACGCTGTTACGTGTTTTGCCATTATCTTTTGATCTTGGATTTCTACAGCTGCATTTAACGGAAGAACGCCCGATGGGTTGGCCAGTTTGACGCCTATCCCCTCTCTTTTTGTATTTCTCTCACATATAGTACCTGGTATTTTGCAAGCTACCGCTAGGCACATGGCTCCTGTTAGAGGTAATACCCGGTGAACCTGCCCCATTGACCAAATTCGAGTCATTAAGCTAGCACTTGATGGATCAACTTCTTCACCTGCTAAAGTTTTATACGCTAGCGGTGTGGCTACAATTCCAAGTTTAGGTGCCGTGGGTGGAATCTGATCAATGGTCTCTCCAAGACCCATTTTTACTCCTGCGGCGAGGCGAAGCTCTTCAACAAGATTCATAAGGTTCCCGTTAGCCTCTAGTTCCTCTACAGTTTCTGAGCCTGTAACGCCAAGCGCCTTAGCCTCAATGAATGCGCAGGGGACACTTGCGTCAACAAGTGAAACCTCAAAATCACCGGCATGTGGAAGGGTGATAGTGTCTATAGTGTTTCCTGTTGGCAATAAGCGCCCCGTGCGCGTGCCCCCGGGGTCAAGGAAATCCAGTTGTATCTTCGCGCCAGTTCCGGAAACACCTGGGATACTAAAATCTCCTACAACTTCAGAAAGCCCAGCTCTTATTGGAACCCTGGAAACGATCAATTTTCTAGAGTTTGTGTTATGGATCCTTACTTCTCTTTCCGTCGCTGAAGCATCAACCAAACCAGTATCGATTGCGAATGGGCCAACTGCAGAAGATAGGTTCCCGCAATTTGAAGAATAATCTACGAGGGCATCTCGAACGGAGACCTGTGCAAAAGTATAATCTACATCCGCGTCAGGGCGCGTGGGTGGGCCAATCACGACAGCTTTTGATAGAGAGGAAATTCCACCTCCCATTCCGTTAAGTTGCCGGCCGTATGGATCTGGGCTTCCAAGAACCGACAAGAAAATTTCGTTCCATTTGTTTTTGTCTTCCGGTAAATCTGACGAATGAAAAAATACACCCTTAGATGATCCTCCTCGCATAAATATTGCTGGAACACGTTTTTGTGACATTTACAGGTAGCTCCCGATGTTGGTTCGGGCTAGATTATTCTATAAATTTTGCTAAATAAAGATTAAGCGATAGCAGATTCACTTTTTATTAATATATGGACCTAGTTTAGTCGTTTGAATTGCAAGTGCTAATCAGAGAAAAAGGCGTTATTGGAGATAAAATGACCGCAAGGCTCCCTAGAAAGAATAATACAAAACTCAATTTAGTTGCTCTCTGCCTATTACTCCCGCTTGTCGGGGTGCCTGTTTTCACAGAGAAATTGTCTGCCGACGATGATTTGAAGAACCAATGCAAATCAACATTAGAAAAAGCTCGTCTTTGGGTTCGGGCGACGGACGCTAAAGCGCCGGAAGACGAGCGGATTAAAGTCAAAAAAGCAGTCGGTGCCGCAAATAAGGCTTGCACTGCTGCTTTTAAGGCTCTGCCGAATGATGGTAATTCTCTATTAAATGGTGCTTACGCTCACTTTGCCTCAGGAAGAAAAGAAGAGGGCGTAGCACTCATACAAAAGGCTGCAGAGCTGGGGTTTCCTCCTGCAATGGTAATGGTGGCGAAATATATGGGACGGGGCGAGTACCTGGAGAAGGATGCTGAAGGCGCCTGGATGTTATTGATTAAAACACTAAAAACTGACCATGCGGCAGCGAAGATTAAAGCTGCTTTGGAATTTCTGCCGGGTGGAGTTGGACCAGAAAACCCCAAACGGACAAAAAAAGTTCTGCAGGGTTTGATAGATGAAGGCAATAGCGCGGCAATGATTGCCTATGCAATGAAAGTTTTGAACCTTCAAAAGGCCGAGATTGGAAGTGATAGTTCAAAACAGGGCATAAGTTTACTAGAGCGGGCAGCGCTTGAGAAAAATGATAGCCAAGCAGCAATATACCTAAGTCTCCTTTTTAATCAGGGCAATGTCGTGCGGCGAGACGAGGGAAAAGCTATTGAATTTGCGCAGTTGGCTATAGATGCAGGTGTCACAAGAGCTTACGGGACCATGGGGCAGATTTTTCAGAACCAAAATGATATGAAATCTGCTGTGAAATGGTTTCAAAAAGGCGCTGAAAAGGGCGATGGGTTTTCCCAGGGAATGCTGGGCTTCATGTATTCCGGAGGATTTGGTGTTGAACAGGATTTAGAAAAAGCAGTTCATTGGTGGACTAAAGCTCGCTGGAATGGCGACAGATTGGCCGCAAGTTATTTGCAAGTACATCGAGAAAAAGAGGCTGCCGAAAAAGCTTGGAAGGAAGAACAAAACAAGCAGCCAAATAAAAATTAGAGTTTCGATTTAAAAGCGAGCTAAACTATTCGATTAAATCTTCCGACGATAAGCTAAAATGCAACTTATAGGTGCCTATACTTGCGCTGGCGGCACCGTTCTTAATTAGTAATTTTTCTGATAGGCACTCATTGGTCCATATTTTCAATAGAGTTTTCTCGTCTATTGCTTCTATAAAAATTATCCAGTCTGCTATTTCGTCAGGCTTTTCGCGCATCGCCTTTTCTTCTGTTTCTGTATCGCTAGCCCTTTTATCGCCTTTCAGTAAATGAGCAGCAACAACACCTGGTTTGTTGTTGATAAGAGGAAATAGCTCCTGCGATACCCATCGAAAAAAATCAGTTTCCCGATTATCAGTTGCAACCATGCGAACAGTTAATATCGCAGCGCCAACCCCACAGCCTATTGAATGTACCACCTGACTGAGGGTTCTATTATTATCCTTAATATGCGGCCCTATCGTCTGCGTCCACGAGGTTGGGTTATTTAGTCGCTGCATATAAGCTGGTGAAGTTAATACTGCTGCTGTAGCTGTCTCGTAAAAATGAAAAAACTGGGGTCTGCCATCTATGGCGTCGTAGCGCCTTCCTCTTAAAAAACCTTCTATGCCAACGCGCTCGGGCATATGTTCAGAGCAATGCCAATGATTGTAGTCCGATTGTATGTCCGGCGCTACATTGTGCCAAATCGCTGCTACCCCTTTTCCGAGCAGAGGCATAATCTAATCCTTCTCTACTGAAGCCTACAGCGGTACTATACGCTTAAATTAACTTAGATCGGGAAGCTTTACATGAAAGCGGTTTTGCTTGAAGTATCTCACTGGCATTTTCCCCTTTATATCAAAGATCTGCTTGCTGAAGGGATTGAAGTTGTTGGTCTTTCGGACAAGAGTAAGAGAATCCGAGAAAAATATTCCAAGGTATTTAGTTGTAAAGGATATGAAGATTGGAGAGAAACACTGGAAAATTCCAGTTTTGATATAGCGTTTGCCTTCGGCGAACACGCCGAAATGTATAGTATTGCTATGTCCCTTCTTACTAACGGTCATCCATTTTCTATAGAAAAACCAGCTGGGATAAATTCTCAACAGGTGAATGCCTTATCCAAAATTGCAGCAAGCAACAAAACTATCGTAGGGGTCCCTTTGGTGCAGCGTTTTGGGCCGTTATTTGATTTATTAAAGTCGTTAACTGAAGAAGAAGGCGCCATTTTCCAAAGTTCGTCTTGGCGTTTTAATGCAGGACCGCCGAGCCGATATAACGAAATGAGGTGTGACTGGATGTTGAAACCAGAAAACTCTGGTGGAGGATGTTTGATTAACTTAGCTCCGCATTTTATTGATCTAGCTCTTACATTCATGCCGTTTGTACCAGATAATATTTTTGTCAGGACTGATAATGGACTACATAATACAGCTGTCGAAGATACCGCGACGCTAATAATGACATCAAAATCAGGAGGGCAAGCAACTGTACAGACGGGATATAATTTTCCAAATAGTTCTGTAAAAAGAGAATACTCTTTCAGCCTTTCCGCAAAAGACCACTATGTGCAATCAAGTCCTGATGGAGTTGCGGTAATAAGATCCGGGAAACCAACAGAATTCATAAAAATGAATCTTGATTCAGATCCGCTTTATGGCGTTTATGTGCGGTCATTTTGCCGAGCAGTTAGAAAAAATGAAGTTTTCTCATCAGGCCTTAATAGGATGACAGCAACAATGAAAATAATTGATGCGGGATATAAGTCGGCTGCTAGGGGATTGGCCGTTCCTGTTTAAGCGAATATAAAATTATTAGATTTAGCGAACTCAATTGGTTGTAAAATACAGCTTGTCAGAAATATTTTATATAATCATTGCATTTGCACGTTATACTTTTTTCGCAAAATTCATGGCTCGCCTAATAGAGCACGCCTGAACGCAGTTTTCCTTTCACTGGCATCCATAGACCTTTTAATCGAAGGCGGAGGTTCGGTGCTCACTTGCAAAAGAATAAAACTCGGTCCATTTGAATCTCTAATCAAAGCTTTAGCTGCGTTGATATCTTCGTCCTTTGAAACAGTCCTTGTGACTGGGATAGCGGAGCCTTGGGCGATAAGTTCCAAATTCACGCCCCTTTGTGTATGACTTTCTTGGTATCCTGTTTCACCGTAGTGACCATTATCTACACACAAAATAGAGAGATTGGCCGGTTTTAGGATACCGACAGTCGATAGGGTGCCTATATTCATTAATAATTCCCCGTCCCCAGTGACAACCAGCACCCGTTTATCAGGTCGAGAAAGCGCTAAACCCAAACCCAAAGCTGTTGCGCCCCCCATAGCGCCAGCCATCGTGAAGATGTTATCTCCATCATTAGTCAAATGTGCGATATCTTTGGAGGCGCCAGCCAGTCCGCACACAATTAACAGGTCGTCTGGATTGCCAATTAACTCGGGAACAGCATATTTTCGATCAAGGCTTCTATCGTTGTCCATTACGAGATCTCCTCAGATCATTACCTAGAAGGGTTTCGCACCGATTAGCTTTTGCGTCAGTAAAACGGCGACTGCTTGGTTTGATTTATAAGCCATATTTAATGCTGCTTGAACGGTTTCAGAGACTTCGCCTGGGGTTTCAGCTCTTAGACAATGCATTCCCATGGCTTCTACCACTGGTTGCACGCCTTGACCCATTGGTATTTGCCATGGGTTCATTTCACCAAACTCTCCGCGCATCGTGATCAATGCAACAAATGGAAACTGGCCGTTTTTTAGAAGAGCGAACATATTTACGCAATTACCAACGCCGCTTGACTGCATCAGCAAAACGCTTTTTNCNCCGCCCAAATGACAGCCAGCACACATGGCGACGCCCTCTTCTTCAGTTGTCAGTGGTACCGAAATAACGTCCGGATCTTCTATAGACTTATTGATAAGAGTTTTGTGACCACCGTCNGGNACATAGCAAAATAAATTTACATCGTTCGATCNAAGGAGCTCATAGAGTTCCTCCTGCCAAGCCTGTTTCCCACCGTAATCTGNCAATTTTAATCATCCCGCATGATTTATGTTGAAAAATGAATACTGTGATAATCCATTTTCTTCAACTATTTACTTTGATTAGACTTGTTTGATGGCACTATAGCCAAAGTATGATTAAATCGGGTAAAACATATTACTTTAACCTGAGATTACGCTCGCAAAGGATCGATGAAATGCAAGGTATAGTCGATAAGAAGAATTTAGGGCAGCTGTATGGAGAGCCGTCTGAGCGCGCGGTTCTTAAACAATTAGATCATCTTGATAAGCACTGCCAGGCGTTTATCGAAATTTCACCATTTTTAGTGATAGGGACTATGGGGGGTGATGGCCTGGGGGACGTATCGCCTAGGGGAGATGCTCCCGGTTTTGTCAAAGTAAAAGACGAGAAAACCATTTATTTGCCGGACAGACTAGGGAACAACCGAACGGATACTCTTTCAAATGTACTTGAGAATAGTGGTGTTGGATTACTCTTTCTTGTGCCGGGGATGAATGAAACACTGCGCGTGAATGGAAGTGCAAAAATTACGACTGACGAGAATATTTTAGAAGGTTTATCCGCCGAGGGAAAAGCTCCACGATCCGCCCTCGAAATAAAGGTTGAAGAGGCTTATCTGCAATGCGCAAAAGCTTTAATTAGATCCAAATTATGGGAAGAAGATTATAAGATTGAGAGAAAGAACTTCCCAAGTTTGGGTAAAATAATTTCTGACCAAATTGGCCGAGGGGATGACGAGAATAAAGCTGAAAGAAGTATTCAAAAAGGCTATCGAACTAAGCTCTACTAAAAATTGAAATATTCTTAGTTAATGTCATCGAGCAAAAACTCTTTTTGGAGGTAAATTTTTTTAATATTATAAAATCACTTCCAATTATGACCTTAGGAATAATTTTGCTTCTAGCCATAATATTTGGTTGGACAGACTATGTATCTTTGAGCGGCTTTCGAACTCACCAGGTTGAAATAGTTAATTTTATCCAAAGCGAATATTATCTATCCATTTTGATTTTTATAGGCGTGTATGTTTTGTCAACCGCGCTCTCGATACCCGGCGCTTTAATTTTAACAACAATTGGCGGCTATCTGTTTGGAGCATTCCCAGGAGCACTTTTTTCCTTGGTAGGTGCTACTGTTGGCGCCTCAATTTTATTCATTGCGGCTAGAGGTGCCTTTGGAGAATTATTTAAACCAAAACTAGGGTCTTCAATTGATAAAATGCGGATTGAACTCACAAAAAACGCTTTTTTCTACTTACTTTCTTTGAGATTAGCCCCTGTTTTCCCATTCTTTGTGGTCAATATTGCTCCCGCTTTTTTGAACATAAGTTTCTCCAATTATTTCTTCGCAAGCTTTATTGGGATGATCCCTGGGGCTCTAGTCTATGCTCTAATGGGAAGCGGCTTGAATAAAACTTTTATGATTGAAGGAGGTTTTGACACCATGCCGGATATAAGCTTGGAATTTCTTGCAGGCTTTATTGGGTTGGCAGTATTGTCTCTAGTTCCAATCTTATTAAGACGACGAAAAAATAAGGATTGCCAGTGAATAAGGATAATTTAGTGGGTTTTTTTACAAGAATTCCAAAGTTTTTTGGTAGAGGCGTCAATATCGGACGAGTAATCACTCTTTCGGCTCTATCATTAATATTTCTTGTTTGTCTGTATTATCTCCTTGGAATGGNGGTCATTCATAAGATAGATGATGATGTGGACTTTCAACCTAATCAGAGCAATCCTGGTGAAAGTAGAACTATAGCTATGGCGATTTCCTTAATTGANAGGGAAGTCAGCAAAAATGGTTGGGTGGCTAACGATCCTTTTTTTATGCCAGGTTATTTACTCGATAACATGCCCAATTATCAGCAGGGTATAATTTATGCTATTTCTAGGTTTGCGATGGAAATGACTGATCAAATAGGGAGATCGAGAGGATCGAGTGAAGTAGACAGCGACCTCGATAAAGCATCCGGGCTGTTAAAATATCCTGGCACGACTTGGATATTTGACTTGTCCACATCCATTGCACCAACCGCTTCATCAGANGCTCAATACAAATCGGCAATGAGATCACTTATCTCCTATAACAAACGTTTGGCAGAGGGCACGGCGACATTTGATAANCGCGCTGATAATTTACAAGCTACCCTGAGACGGTTCACAGCTGATTTAGGTTCTAATTCTGCTGCTATAAGTGAACACCTGGCAAGTTCGGGTGGTTGGGGAATAGACTCAAAAGCCGACAATATTTTTTATTCTGCCAAGGGTCGCTTATACGCATACTATCTATTGCTGAGAGAGCTTGCCGCAGATTTTCGTGATGTNGTCTCTGGAAAGGAATTATCTGCATCCTGGAATTTNATGCTAGAGTCGCTCAAGCAAGCGAGCCGGCTTGATCCAGNAGTAATAGCTAATGGTCAACCNGANGGNGCANTTGTNCCAAGTCATCTGGCATCTCTAGGTTTTTATTTATTGAGGGCCAGAACCCAGCTCCGTGAAATAATCGATATTTTGGAAAAGTAACNCGACGAAGAATTCAAGAGACACTTGATAAACAGCAGTAAAAGTGAACACTAGAGATNTNCAGATATTAATTAGCGAAGCAAAGTCAAAAATTCAAAAGAGGGTTGTAGATAATTGAACCAGGATCTCAGTAATAAATTTCAAACGCTACACGAGATAGTACATACCGCTCGCGAAACTTTAAGCCAGAACATATGGGATTATTTGCGCGGTGGTACAGAGACGGAGACCACGTTAAAGCGAAATAGAATGGCGTTAGATGNAATCGCCTTTAAACCTCGCGTTTTGAGAGATATGCGNAATATTGANGCAAGTAAGGTTATTTTNGGAANAAANCTAAGATTGCCTGTTTGTCTAGCACCGATAGGATCCCTTGAAAGTTTTGACCCTGAAGGAGGCGTCGCGGCTATGCGNGCGGCAAGTGAATTCGGCTGCGGTTTAATGCTCAGTTCTGTAAGCCAATTATCTATGGAAGAGGTAGCTAAGGCGGGTGATGGCTTGAAAATGGCAATGCTTTATAAGCGGGGCGACAACAGGTTTTTGGATAATTATGTNTTGCGCGCAATTGACTCTGCTTATGACGCCTTTTGTTTAACTGTTGATAGTGCAAATTACTCAAGAAGAGAACGTGACATCGCTAATCGCTTTGTGAAGCCTTGGCGCACAGGGAAAGGAGCTGATTGGCAGGCGGCATTAAGTTGGAAAGATATAGAACGATACAAAAAAAAGTANNCACTGCCATTGATTTTGAAGGGCATAGCGACCGCTGAAGATGCGCGAATAGCTGTAGANCACGGCGTTGACGTTATTTATGTTTCAAATCACGGAGGCAGACAACTTGATCATGGGTTAGGGGCAATTGATGTGCTGCCTGAAGTCGTAGATGCTGTATCGGGACGAAGTTTAATAGCGGTTGATGGCGGATTCTCCAGAGGTACAGATATCATCAAAGGNATCGCGCTTGGGGCNGACTTTGTTGGAATAGGTAGAATGCTGTGCTATGGCCTTGCGGCAGCTGGCGCNNACGGNGTCATNAGAATGCTCGAATTGCTAGAAGAAGAAGTGAAACTCGCNTTAGGTCTTTTGGGCGCGAANAGTTATNCACAAATAGAGCCCNCCCAATTATGTNCAGGGNCCCCTGTTGTNGATCCGGGCGTAGTTAGTGCNTTCCCGCTTTTGGAATCNGATAAATTTTTCTATTGAAACNNTTAAGANAGGAATACCCGTTATGTCAGAAGTTGTGATAGTTGGTGCAGCGCGGACTGCTATAGGATCATTTGGCGGCGCTTTAAGCAGTTTATCGGCTGCTGAACTGGGAAAAGTAGCTATAGAGGAAGCTCTAAAGCGTTCTCAGGTNGCGGGCNAAGAGGTGGACGAAGTCGTGTTGGGGCAAGTGCTGACAGCGGCTGCAGGAATGAACCCCGCTAGACAAGCATCTATGGCGGCAGGCATTCCGCAAGAGAAAACAGCAATGACAATCAACCAAGTTTGCGGTTCGGGACTACGTGCAGTGGCGTTGGGAGCGCAAGCTATTCGTTCCGAAGATGCTGGTATAGTAGTGGCGGGAGGACAAGAGAGTATGAGCCAGTCACCGCATGCACAAAATCTTCGCTCCGGCCAGAAGATGGGAAATTTGGAGTTGATAGATACCATGATCAAGGATGGCCTTTGGGATCACTTTAATGGTTACCATATGGGGAATACTGCTGAAAATGTTGCGAACCAATGGCAAATAACCAGAGACGCACAAGACGCGTTTGCTATGTCATCACAGAGTAAAGCAGAGACTGCACAGAAGGAAGGTAAGTTTAAAGATGAAATTATTGCTGTAAACGTTAAATCCCGACGAGGGGATACGATAGTTGAGGAAGACGAATATCCAAAACACGGCACGAATCTAGGAACACTCGGAAGCTTGCGCCCTGCTTTCAGTAAAGAGGGAACTGTAACGGCTGGAAATGCATCTGGTATCAATGATGGTGCGGCAGCTGTTGTTTTAATGTCTTCAGAGGATGCAAGACGCCGCGGAATTGAACCTTTAGCTCGAATTAAATCATTTGCTACGCGCGGTGTGGATCCTTCGATCATGGGGACTGGGCCGATACCTGCAAGTCGAGCGGCTCTAGAAAAAGCTGGCTGGACTGTTGACGACCTGGATTTGATAGAAGCAAACGAGGCTTTTGCAGCCCAAGCATGTGCGGTTAATAAAGATATGGGGTGGGATACGCAAAAGGTGAATGTGAATGGTGGTTCGATAGCACTAGGCCATCCAATTGGTGCATCGGGTGCAAGGGTTTTAATAACTCTCTTGCACGAAATGAAAAAAAGGGATGCAAAAAAGGGATTAACAACCTTATGTATTGGCGGCGGCATGGGAGTGGCTATGTGTCTAGAGCGGGATTGACACAAATAATTTGTTCAAAGGTCAAAATGGGCCGCTTAATACTTTAACTTTGGAAGACTTGCATGGCTTCAAATCGGAAAGTTTGTGTGCTTGGTTTAGGCTCTATGGGGCTTGGTGTTGCGTTGACTTTATTAGAGCGCCAATTCGATGTAAGCGGCTTCGATATAAATAAGGAAGCCTGTAAATCATTAGCGAAAGCAGGGGGGAAAGTAGGGTTAAATCCAAAGGATGCCGTTAAAGATTGCTCGGTCGTTGTTATTCTTGTTGTAAATGAGACCCAAGTAGAAGACGTTTTGTTTGGCAAAGAGGGAGCAGCGGGCGGTTTTGAAATGTCAACAGTGGTCATTCAGAGTAGTACAGTATCTCCGGCCTTTGCGAATACATGTGGAACGCGTTTGCAAGATGCTGGGTTTGATATGATAGATGCTCCAGTAAGCGGTGGCGCTGTCGGTGCTCGGAGCGGTAACTTATCTATAATGGCATCTGGACCAGAACAGGCATTTCAACATGCTGGAGATGTGTTGGAAGCTGTTTCCGGAAAAGTCCATCGCCTTGGAGTTGAGCATGGGATTGGTTCAACGGTTAAAACTGTAAATCAGTTGTTGGCAGGTGTTCATATTGCAGTCGCAGCGGAGGCAATGGCGTTTGGGGTGAGAGCAGGGGCCGATCCAGAAACTTTATATGAAGTGATTTCTGGTTCTGCGGGTTCCTCTTGGATGTGGAATAATCGCGTTCCTCATATTCTAAATAACGATTACACACCTTTAAGTGCCGTTGACATATTCGTGAAGGATCTTGCTATTGTTTTGGGAACGGCTCACAAGTTGAACTTTCCCCTTCCTTTAACAGCAGCAGCGCATCAACAGTTTATTGCCGCGGCAGCGTCTGGGCTAGGAAGGGAAGACGACAGTGCAGTATTCAAAGTTTTTCAGAAGTTATCTGGCATCTCAATAAATCAAGAAAAAGAGAAGAAATAGCAGAATTCCATAGTATGATTAACTAAGCTGAGATCATATTTCTACTTATTATTTCTTTCATAATTTCAGAAGATCCACCAGCAATCCTCGACATACGAGCGTCAGCCCAAGCACGTGCGATAGGAAATTCCCAACTATAACCATACCCGCCATGCAGTTGAAGGCATTCATCCACGCCTTTATTGAGAGCCTCGGTGGTTTGTAGTTTTGCTGCAGCGGCATCTTCGGCGGTCAGTTTGCCTTCGAGGTGAAGTTGAATACACTGATCAGTAAAGGCTCGTGTAACCATCGCAAGCGTTTTTACTTCTGCTAGTTTGAAGCGCGTATTTTGAAAGTCAGATATGCTTCGCCCGAATGCCTTTCGTTCTTTCGTGTACTTAATAGTATCATCGAGTGCGGCCTCTAAAGCTGTTGCACAACGTATAGCAACTACAAGTCTCTCTTGCGGTAGTTGCTGCATCAATTGGGCAAACCCTCGACCCTCCTGACCAAGGAGATTTGTTATTGGGACCCTTACATCCTCGAAGAATAGCTCTGATGTATCCTGAGCTTTATAACCTATTTTTTCTAAATTTTTACCGCGTTTGAAACCATCTCTATCCCCTTCTACTAGGATCAAACTTATGCCTTTTGCGCCCTCTTTTGGATCGGTCTTGCAGGCGATAATGTATAAATCAGCTATTTGACCATTAGAAATCCAAACCTTTTGCCCGTTAAGAACAAANTGATTTCCATCTCTTTCAGCTTTAGTNTGAATCCCTTGGAGATCAGATCCCGCAATTGGCTCTGTCATTCCTATGGCCATAATAGTCTCGCCTGAAACAACCTTTGGCAGCCAATTACGTTTTTGGTCCTCTGAGCCATATGCAAGCAGGTACGGGACGATAATGTCTGAATGCAAGGGAAAGGCTGGGCCCGTTGCCCCGACTTTTGCCAGCTCTTCATTAACAACAACACTATGCAAAAAATCTCCTCCGGGGCCACCGTATTCCTCGGGTACCGTGCAGCAAAGCAACCCATTTTCACCGGCTGCGGTCCATAGCTCCTTACTAACAATGCCCTGCTGCTCCCAATCAGCATGGTTTGGAACGATCTCGTTTTCTATAAAACGTCGAGTTGCATTTCGGAATATCTCGTGCTCTTCGGAGAAGAATTTTCTAGTGAACATCTGTTTTCCTTGGGATTGGTTTGTAAATCTATTTATTAAATCATAGGGATGATCAATTTTAATACAGCAATGAAGTATTGATGCAAGATTAATTAAACTTTAAACCCTTTAGATTAGCGATACGCTANTCAACTTAGAATAACTTACGAGCCTATTGGAGATAACAATGTCTGAAAAACAACTTTTGGAGGGTAAAGTAGCCTTGGTCACGGGGGGCGGCAGAGGCATAGGGCGCGATTACGCGTTAGCATTTGCGGCTGCTGGCGCAAAGGTTTTGGTAAATGACCTTGGTGGTACTACCCAGGGCGAAGGGGCTGACCGTGTCCCTGCCATGGAAGTTGCAAAAGAAATAGAAGACGCCGGCGGTAAAGCAGTTGTTAACTTTGACAGTGTCTCAGATTTTTCTGCTGCGCAAGGAATGGTGGATCAGGCAGTAGAAGAGCTTGGNGGGTTAGATATNGTTGTGAANAATGCGGGTATACTCCGAGATGTGATTTTTCATAAAATGACAGAAGACGATTGGGATTCGGTCATAGCAGTCCATTTAAAGGGGAGTTTTAATGTAAGTAGAGCGGCTGCTTCTGTGTTTAGAGAAAGAGAATCCGGAGCGTTTATTCATATGACATCAACCTCTGGGCTGGTTGGTAATTTTGGGCAGGCTAATTACGCTGCAGCAAAACTTGGCATCGCTGGTTTATCTAAATCGATTGCCCTCGATATGGGCAGGTTCAATGTAAGATCTAATTGTATTTCTCCTTTTGCCTGGAGTCGGATGATTGGAACAATTCCGATAGGCGACGACGCTCAACGCGCTCGTGTAGAAAAATTAAAGACGATGACTACGGCTAAGATAGCGCCTGTCGCTGTTGCTTTGTGTGCGCCAGAATCAAAGGTTACCGGGCAAATTTTTGGCGTGCGAAACAATGAGATTTTTTTAATGGGACAATCCCGCCCCATTCGTTCTGTGCATCGAGGGGAAGGCTGGACCCCTGAAACAGTTTTGGAGCACGCCATTCCGTCAATGGAGGCTAGTTTTTATCCGCTGGATCGTTCTCAAGATGTTTTCAGCTGGGACCCTATCTAATACTTCATTTTACAAGCATTTGGAGACCGTCCATGTCTTTTGATTACAATAAATTAAAAAACTGGCCATTCGAAGAAATTACACAAACCTATTCNGCCAGGGATACAATCCTTTACGCTTTGGGTGTTGGTTTGGGTGCCAATCCAATGGATGAACAGCAACTTAAATACGTATTTGAAGAGGCAGAACCGTTTATGGCANTACCAACAATGGCTGTGGTACTTGGCAGTCCAGGTTTTTGGTCGAGAGACCCTGAGACGGGAATAGACTGGGTAAAGGTATTACACGGTGAGCAAAAGATGGTAATTCACAACCCTTTGCCGACATCAGCTACAATTAAGGCAAAAACCAAAGTAACTGGATTAGTAGATAAAGGGGCCGATAAAGGTGCCTTGATTCTTACCGAGAGAACGCTTAAGGATGCGGATTCGGGTCTTGATTTAGCCACACTTACTTCAACGACATTTGCGAGAGGTAATGGCGGTTATGGCGGTCCAAGCGATGAGGCCCCAAGACCGCATAAAGTTCCAGAACGTGAACCAGATTTATCGGTAGACCTAGCCACTTTGGATATGGCGGCTCTCATTTATAGGTTATCGGGGGATTACAACCCTTTACATGCCAGTCCATCGGTAGCAAAAGCTGCCGGTTTTAAAAAACCTATTCTGCATGGTCTTTGCTCGCTAGGTGTGGCAGGCCATGCAATTTTAAAAGGATGCTGTGATTATGATGCAAATAGACTGAAGTCGCTTCAGCTGCGTTTCTCCTCGCCGGTTTATCCGGGTGAAACTGTAAGAACGGAAATCTGGCAGGATGGAAAAGATATTTCCTTTAAGTCGAAAATAGTAGAACGAGATGTTGTGGTTTTAGATAATGGCCGCGCGACGGTTGAAAATTAAAATTTAATAAATGTGATCCCTTAGACTTTTAAAAATTGGATATGAGACAATGAGTGACGGTGAGAGAGAATTACCAAAACCAACGCCTGAAACACAGCACTTCTGGGACGGCACTAGAGAAGGAGAGCTAAGGCTTCAGAAATGTAAATCTACTGGTGAAGTTTATTTCCCGCCTCGGCATTTCTGTCCTTCGACTGGAAGTAAAGATATTGAAATAATTAAAGCATCAGGGCGTGCGACACTGCACAGCTATATAATTAGCCATCTTCCTGCTCCTGGTTTTACTCCGCCGTATGCAATAGCGATTGTAAAACTCGAAGAGGGTCCAAAGATGATGTGTAATATCGTCGAATGTGATCAGACGCCAGAGGCGCTGGTATTAGATATGCCACTTGAAGTTAGTTTTGAAAAAGTGAACGACGAAATTACTCTTCCACAGTTCAAACCAGCGGGGAAATAGTTCTATGAAACGTAATTCTGTAGCTATCGTTGGCGCATCTGAGACGACTGAACTTGGCAAGATTCCAACAATGTCTCAAGTCCAGCTTCACGCGGATGCAGCCTTGAACGCAATAGCGGATGCTGGTTTGAAATTATCTGATATAGATGGCGTTGCAACCGGAGGGCACAACGCTGTAGAGATTGCCCATTATCTGGGAATTGTTCCCAAGTGGCTGGATGGAACGTCGGTTGGCGGATGCTCTTTTATGCTTCTAGTGAGACATGCCGCCGCCGCTATTAATGAGGGCCTTTGCGAGACCATATTAATCACGCATGGTGAAAGTGGTCGTTCTAACCTTGGACGACATGGGTCCTCGATTTTTCCTTCATTGTTTCAGCAGCAGTTTGAGAGACCGTTTGGTGTAACCCGTCCACCGACAATGTTTACTATTCCAGTTCTCCGTTACATGAAGGACTATGGTCTAAGTGAGGAGACGCTTGCGATGGTCTCGGTTGTTCAGAGAGAATGGGCCAGCCAAAATCCGCGGGCAAGCTTTAAAGATCTCATTACGGTCGATGACGTATTGAANTCTAAGATGATTTGCTATCCATTTAGACTTCTAATGTGCTGTCTAGTTACCGATGGAGGCGGTGCGCTGATATTGACTAAATCTGAACGTGCGAAAGATTTAGCCCAGAGACCCGTTTACATTCGTGGTACTGGTGAAAGCGGAGAAACACCAATGATAAGTCAGATGAGAGATTTTACCTCTTCGGCAGCGTTTAAGGTAGCAGGTGCAGCTGCATTTGAGTCAGCTGGAATCAAACACTCAGATGTGGATCACCTTATGATTTATGATGCGTTTGCCCATCTGCCAATCTATGGTCTTGAAGATCTGGGCTTTGTTGGTCGAGGGGAAGCAGGTCCATTTATTGCTGAGGGGAATACAAGAATGGGTGGTAGCCTGCCACTAAACACAAATGGCGGTGGCCTTAGTTATATGCACTCTGGAATGTATGGGATGTATGCTCTTCAGGAGGGAGTTAGGCAAATGCGCGGTACAGCGCCGGCTCAGATCCCCGATGCAGAAATATCAATGGTTCATGGGGTTGGGGGTATGTTCAGCGCGAGCGGCAACGTCGTCTTAACTAATGTTGAAAGCGATTAAAACCACCACTAGATATTTGTCGCCACTTCGGGTAGGTTGAGGCGCGCTTGCAGGCACCTCAACACTTATCCCTGACATATTAGATTATAAACCTAAAAGGTTATCTTTATTTAAAGATTTAAAGTAGCTTGAGGTTGGCAGCAGCCTGTTTCCCATTTCTGCCGACTTCAAGTTCAAATTCTACTTTAGCTCCTTCGTTTAGCGCATCAATGCCTGATGCCTCCAAAGCGGTTATATGCACAAATGCATCAGGGCCCCCTTCATCAGGTTGAATGAAGCCATAGCCTTTTGTTGGATTAAACCATTTTACGGTACCGGTCGCCATTATTGTCTCCTTAGACGTACGTAATTTAAATGCCACCCGGTATGAGTGGCGTACTATTAGTGTTAATGATGTCAGGGAAAAAATTGAGTGAGCTTAGATTTGTGTTCATTCTGTATTCGCAAGACACTTTCGCAACAAGCCTATGGATATGTGCTTTGTTTGGCGATTGGTCAAGCAAATTCTGCACTTTTTATATTCCAAAATGGAAACAAAACAACGAAATAATCCCGAATCCAAAAGTTTTTGAAAGCTCTATTGACGGCTAATTTGGTTTCGCGGGCCTAAATTATAGGCTTTCAAAAAGTTTTAAGTACTTTTTTAGTGAAAACGGTCTTTGGATTGCAAAATTCTTTGCTAAGCCCTTTATATTAGCGCTTCTTTGNGAGGTTCACCTAATTAATTTGATGATTATTTTTCTTTAACTGACTAAAATTGACCAAGTTTAATCAAATAGAAACGAAATGCGGTTTAGATCAACAAAAACAGGGTCGTTCGAAGTTTTATAAAGACTATGTGTATAATTTCATTTTTCACATATGTGGTGGGTAAAAGCGCGCTGCAGAGTGATCTAATCAACAGTATCAGGAAGAAATATTGATATGATTATTGACACACACGCACATATGTTGCCCCAGAGCACATTAGATGAATTAAACAAGCAGACAAAGAAATTTCCGTCTATTGAACTACTCACTAAAGACGACAAATTCCAGCTATCATTTAATCAAAAGGCACCTACCAGGCCGATAATGCCAAAATTGCGTTTGATTGAAGCGCGTAATCAGTTCCTTGCAGAGAACCGAATTGACTTGCAATTATCAGGAGGTTGGCTGGATAGCTTCGGTTACGAAGTCAATGCAGAAGAAGGNGCCGAATGGAGTCGTTTTCTNAACGAAGGTATGATCTCGGAATGTGANAAAAATAACGCGGTTATGCCATTAGCTACTGTTCCGCTCCAATCNGGAAAACATGCGGCTGCCGTTTTGGAAGAGGCGGTNAAAATGGGGATGGCGGGCGCCATGATTGGCACACAGCCAAGGGGAAACTCNGGGAATTTAGATGACCCNGATCTAGATCCGTTTTGGGAAATGGCGGCACAATTNCATGTTCCTATAATAATACATCCCATGTTTGGCTCAAATGATGAACGGCTACACGACATGCAGATGATGAATGCTGTGGGNCGAGTTTCAGACGTGTCGATCGCGATAAGCCGATTGCTTTTTAAGGGCCATCTGACCCGCTTCAAGAACCTAATCATTGTNGCATCGACTGGAGGTGGTGCGCTCCCNTATATGCTTGGCCGTTTAGAGAGGAATTACAAAGCATTTCCAGACTTGGTTGTCGATCCCGTGGAGCAATTTCATCACCTNTACTTTGACAGCATCGTTTTTCAGCCGGATGTTTTACGGTTTCTAATCCAAAAAGTGGGTGCAGAAAGAATAATGCTAGGGTCGGATTACCCTTTTCCTATCGGTGATCAAGANCCGTGTCGAGTTATTGAGAAAGCAAATTGTTCGGAAGACGAAGCTAATCTGATGCTAACGCAAAACGCTCAGAAACTCTTTCGTATCTAGGCTGTTATGCCTCCATCAACGGGCATGGCAATACCGTTGACGAAAGATGCTTCATCCGAGAGTAGGAAAAGAGCCGCGTTTGCTACCTCTTCAGGACGCCCCGGACGCCCCATTGGACCAGCGCCTCCCCGTTTTTTTACTAGGTCCTCTTTGTCCATCCCTATGGTTGACTGCTGATCTGGCCTAGCGACAAAAACTCGCAGCATAGGTGTATCAATTGGTCCCGGACAAACCGCGTTTGCCCGAATGTTATCTTTTGCTACGCGTTTAGCCAGCGCCCTAACAAATCCCACAACACCAAATTTAGCCATTGAATAAATAGGACTGAAACCGGAACCGGCCAGGCCTGAGGTAGAAGCTGTAAAAAGTAAGCTTCCTCCTCCTCGAGCACGAAGTTCCGTTAAAGCAGCATCTGTTGTTATTAAAACCGTTCTCAGGTTTAGATCTAAGGTAAGATCAAAATCGTCCATCTCAACGCCTTCAACTGACGCTGGGCCAGGATATCCAACGTGATTCCAAACAAAATCAAGGCCGTTGAAATGCTTGGCAGTCTCTACGACAATCCTTTTAGAATCTTCATCTTTGGTTAAGTCAGCCACAATACCCTTTGCTTTGCCGCCGTTTTGTTCAATATCATTTACGACTGATGCAACGGCATCTTCACCTACATCTACAACACCGACAGATGCTCCTTCCTGTGCAAACCTTATTGCGCCCGCTCTTCCCATTCCGGACCCCGCTGCAGTCACTAAGCCTATCTTTCCTTCCATTCGCATTTTTCTCTCCTGTATTCATCAAGGTGTCGTGGAGTTACCGTACATGCAAAGTTGAAAATTTAAACTTAAAAGCGATAGAACCAAAAAATATTTTAGATAAGATGAACAAGCCTGAACTCGTATATAGTGACGGCAACAGATTTAGCTTAATTGATATTTGTGGCATTGTTGACAAGGAGGACTGAGATGCAAATAGCAAAGTTGGGTGTAATTGGGGCAGGTATGATGGGGGCAGAGATCGCTCTCGTGTTTGCGATGGCCGGGAAATCAGTAATGTTGAACGACACAGCCCAAGAGCGCTTAGATGAAGCCTTAAAAAAATTGTCAGCAGTACTAGACACGGGTATCTCAAGAAAATTTTGGACAGAAGAAGACAAAACGGCAACCCTCGCAAACATCATCCCCACAACTAATCTGCAGGACTTTTCGGATCGCCAGATGGTAATAGAAGCTGTCTTTGAAGATGCAGAAGTAAAGGGCCAAGTTTTTAAAAAAATCGATAAAATTCTAGATCCTAATTGTATTGTTGCCTCGAATACCTCAAGCATTTCCATTACGGTACTCTCAGCAAATGTGTCTGAGGCAAGGCAAAAGAATTTTGTGGGGCTTCACTTTTTTTCCCCTGTCCACCGGATGAAGTTAGTTGAAGTTATAAATGGTATGGATTCAAGTGCTGAGGCGCTTGAAGTGGCCACACAAGCCTGCAAAGACGCAGGTAAAATACCTATCCAAGTTAAGGATGTTGTTGGCTTTGCCGTAAATAGAATGTTATTTGCTCTTTGGAATGAAGCATTACGATTAGTCGAAGAGGGTGCATGTACTCCTGAGGATATAGATATAGGCTGCAAGCTTGGCTTAGGACATCCAGTTGGCCCTTTCGAACTAATGGACTTAACTAGTAACACGTTAAATCTTCAAGTTGGGAATATACTAGAGGATGCCTACGGCGATAGGTTTCATCCACGACCAATATTAAAGCAAATTGTGGCAGCCGGAAGGGCAGGGCGTAAAGTTGGAAGAGGATGGTATAAATATGAAAAATAGAAAGAGCTGACTTAAACAATTATGGTTAGCATCTGGTCGATTAGAGATTATTTGAAAGTTTTTGACTAATTTGCTTTTGCTTTGATGATTCTGTGATCAATAGATACAAAGTGGCTCAGAAAAGTCTTCAAATCATCATTTTTAAGGGCATCTCCCGCGGGTAATCTTACGCTGAGCGGATTTGTTTTTTTTCCATTTTTTATTACTTCGTAATGCAAATGAGGTCCCGTTGAACGGCCGGTTGAGCCGACATAACCAATTATGCCTCCTTGCTTCACTCGTTTTCCCCTTTTCAATCCCCTCTTATATTTAGAGAGGTGAGCGTAAGCAGTCTTGTAAGTCGAATTGTGCCGAATGCGAATATACTTTCCGTAATTACCTTTACGTCCTAGTGCCTCAATCACGCCGTCCCCGGCAGCCATTATGGGTGTTCCTTTTGGCGCGGCAAAGTCCACGCCACGGTGCATTTTTGTAAAACCTAAAATAGGATGCTTTCTCTTTCCATAACGAGAAGTCAGTCTCGCCCCATCGACAGGGGTTCGCATAAGCGTCTTTTTTACACTTTTCCCCTCTCGATTATAGTAGTCAGTATAATTGTTGGCTGTGGTCGTATATCTTGCATACTCAATGTGTTTGTCTCTAAGAGTTAGTTTAGCCCACTCGATTTTATCGTTGTGTACGGACTTTCCATCACTGTTTAAGTGACGTTTGAAAAGTATTGAGAAGGTATCACCTTTTTGAATTTCCCTTTGAAAATCTACATCAAAACTAAAAATTCTAATAAGTTCCATTAGTAGTTTAATTGGGGTCCTTTGGTTTGCTGCGGCTTCATATAAACTTGTGGTAATTTTACCTCGAATAAAAACATCTTCTGTCTCGAACGATTTGATCATTATTTCTGACTTGAAGGTGCCGGAAGGTTTGCGGGAGGTAAAAACTTCTTGGTTAAAGCTCTTAAGAAACGAGAAGTCTTTGACCTTATTGTATTTATGGTTTGCGTTGTATGAATTAGCCGCAAAGGAAATTTTCAGACGGTGTCCGATTGGAAGAGATCTGAGTTCATAAATACTTTTTAGGGATGTGATTAAATTTGCAGCCTGGTTTTTATCCACACCATTCGAGACGAGCAGCTTCATAAGAGTATCGCCCTTTTTTACAAATATATACTTTATGATATCTTCGGGGACGGCCTTTTCGGGGTGTACTTGGGCTTTTGGTTTACTTGCAGCGTTCGTAGTAGTGAGATTCTCAAAACTGGGCTCTATAGAACTTTCGTGCGACTTTATTTGAACCCACTCAGAGAAGAATATAGTGCTGGTCAGAAGTAGAAGCCAAAGCACAAAAAGACCAATTGGCGGGATCTGTTTAAACATCCTTTGTCATCGCGCTGCTCTGGTATATTTGTCTAAAAAAGTCTCAAGGGGTATTGCCTGAACTTCACTCCCATCAGACGGACGACCTCGCTTTATCAAAGTGATTGAGTGTATAGATCCATCTGATAAAACGTTTTTTACAGTCGAAGTAATACCTAAGGAGCGCCATAATTTAGAGTGAAAGTTCAGGCTTTGTTCAGTTTCAATTTTTAGCAAAAGCTATTTGCTCATAGGCCCGCCGTTTTTTTCCCAGTCGCCAATTGCCCCTACGTTCGACACGTTAGTGTACCCCATATCGATAAGTGTCTTTCCAGTTAACGCAGCTTGGCCACCGGCACCACACACTAAAATAATCTCGGAGTCCTTTTTTAGCGCCTCGTTATATAGTTTTGTTG